>NZ_JTHN01000154.1 GCF_001399685.1 Paenibacillus sp. A3 | reverse complement strand
ATATACCCCACCGGCGTATGCTGAGAATTTTATACGCGGCGAAGCGGGTTTCTCAATAACCTCAAGGAGGCATTCCAAGCCTCCTTTTTTCATGTCTTTCTCTCTAAACCTCAAGCAGCCTGTCGACGGCGTCCAGCACCCGCGAGCCTTGGAGCGGCTTGACGACAAAATCCTTCGCTCCGCTTCGGATCGCCTCGACAATCATCTCCCGGTGCCCCATCGCCGAGCACATGATGATTTGCGCCGCAGGGTCGCGTTCCATAATCAATTTCAACGCTTCGATGCCGTCCATATCGGGCATGGTAATGTCCATCGTGACGAGGTCCGGACGAAACGTAACATACTTCTCAATCGCTTCCCTTCCGTTGGACGCTTCGCATACGACTTCGTGCCCCGCCGTCTCCAATATATCCTTCATAAACATCCGCATAAATGCGGCATCGTCTACGACCATAATTTTGGCCAAATGTATCACCGCCTCAAGAAACTACGCTTCTTGCACGTACCTGCACCGCACGCGAAGAAACCGTCTCCTGAGTATAGACGAAGGTTCTGAACATTTTTTAAACAACCCGCTCCCGGTACCATTGATCAAGCGTTCTCGCCGGCTTCGTACCGAATTCGTCGTGCAGCATTTGCGACAGCGTATCGTACTGCCGTTCCACAGACACCCGGTCCCCGATATACGTAAAGAGCTTGATCAGCGCCCAGTATACCTCTTCGGTGAACGGGAATCGACGCTGGATAAGGAAATAGAGCTGGAAAGCTTCCGCCGCATTGTCGCTCGTTTCCAGAAAAGCCGCGACGCGCATCGCGTGCCGGTACCACAGCATACGCAGCCGCTCCCGCTCGTTCTCTGCCCACCAATAGCCGCAATCCTCCAAATAGTCGCCGCGATACAGCTCCAACAGCTGCAAATGCCGCGCGAACGTATGCTCGCTGAGCGGAGGGGCCGTTTGCAGTCCCTCCTCCCAGGTCACCACGTCAACGCCGATCCCGTTCAGCTCGAGCCGGTACCCTTTATCCCCGCTGACGATCCGGATGCCGGGATGGACGGCATTTGCGGTTTTGCGGATTTGGTAAATGGTCGTGTAGAGCTGTGTGTAGCCTTTCTTCGGATCGATATCGGGCCAGAACAGCTCCAGCAGCGCGTCTTTGCGCACGGGCTGGTCCCGAAGGTGAACAAAGTAGGCGAACAGCTCCTGCGCTTTGTTCGTTCGCCAATGCACGGGCCCGGATTCGCCTGCGTCGATCTCCAGCGTCTGAAAGCAGCGGATCATAACCTGCTCCTTCGTGCTAGACGACCGGACCGCGAGGAGGTCCGGTTCCGTTTTGGCGGCCTTGACCTGCGACAGCCGGGTTAATGTTTTGGCAAGCCTTTGCGTGGAGACAGGCTTCAGCAAGTAATCGATCGCCGCCAGCTCAAAAGCCTTGAGCGCATGTTCCTCGTAAGCCGTCGCAAAGATGATCTCGGTTTCCGGCAGGTGCGACATGATGATCTCGGCCGCTTCCAAGCCGCTCAGCTCCGGCATGTCAATGTCCAAAAAGACGGCTTCCGGCTTCTCGCGCAGCACCGCCTCGACGGCTTCCGCCCCATTCTGATAGGCGCCGACAATGACGCCGCCGTTCAGCTTCTCAAGCTGCTTTTGCAAGCTGAACAGCGCCAGCGCTTCGTCGTCTGCAAGAATGATCCGAATCATCGGCGCACCTCGCTCTGCGCAAACCGTGCAAACCCGACCCCATTGTCGTGTAGTTGAGTGGCCAAATTCGCGCCCTCCTCTTTCTGTATGCAAAAGTAATCTATTAGTTAAAAAGCTTGCTTATCCGGCAAAAAAACGTTCGTTCCAACGAACGGCTTAAAACCGCCGTTTTCCTAACTATGATCATATCAAAATTTCGTCCTCTTCTGCATTTTAAAACGAAAAAATGTTAATTATTTCACAAAATTAAAATTTGGACGTATTGGGAAAAAGATGCTGATTTTTCTCTTTTTACTTGTTTCTCAGTGCGCCTGGCGGCCGGGACAGACTCGAACGGCTGTCTTTGTCGCAAGGTGTTCAGATTTTGTTCAGAAGCGGTTGGTAAAGTGAGCAAAAATTGTTCTTTAAAAAGAATGAGGGTGAGGTGTGAATACAAAAACCGGAAAGTAAGATTGTTTTTTTCAGGAGAGAGAAGATGAAAAAGGAGCGGGAACGATGAAAGAGCATCGATTGAAATGGATGTCATGGCTGCTCATGATTTCCATGGTGGTAACCCTGCTGCAGCCAGCCTTGGGGGCTCATGCGGCGGAAGACAGCGTGAAGTGGGTTACCTATAAGAATGACGATTTTTCCAATGAGAAACAACTCGCGCTGTTCTCGTTAAACGGCACTGCCAAAGTGGCTACCGATAATAAAGGCCGCGAGGTATTGCGTTTAACCGAGGCATTAACCAACAAGTTCGGCACGGCATTTAACAAAAAGCTTATTGCACCAGGAGATAATTACTCGTTCAGCACGTTTTTTAAATTCCGGCCGAATGAGAATAATTTAGGTAATCCGGCCGACGGCATTACCTTTACGATTCAAGCCAAGTCCAACACTGCGGGGTCGGTAGGAGTAGGCATCGGGTACGGGGGAATCGAGCCGAGCTTTGCGGTGAAATACGATACGTATAAAAACGACGACAAGCTCGATCCGTCGAACAATTATATCGGACTGGCCGTAAACGGGGACGTCAAAAACTCGAACCCCAGTTGGTATACAGCTGGCAACTTCCTTAATTCGCAAGGCATTAATCTTTCGAGCGGCACAGACTATTATTCGTGGATCGACTACAACGGAGCCGATAAAAACGTCAAGGTTTATATCAGCAGTACGGAAGCGCGACCGACGACCCCTGTACTGAATGTCAATAATATCGATTTAGCCGACACCTTCAAAGGGAAGCCGGGGGTTTATGCAGGGTTTACCTCGGCAACGGGCGGCGCTTTCGAGAGACACGATATCATTTCGTGGTATTTCACAAACGAGCTGGATCCGATCGATACGACGAAATATCAATACAAGCAGGCTCCGACGAACGTAACCGTCAATGCCGTGCCGACCGGGCAACCGGGTCAGTTCCGAGTCATTGCCACACTTTATGATGTCGACGGAAATCCGGTTTCGGATGCTCCAATTAGCTTTGCATCGACGCAGGGCACTCTGACGAACAAGGATGCGGTTTCGGACGGCAGCGGCCGGGGAACGACGGTTCTGGACTTCGGAAGTAACCCGCCTTCGGGCGAAGTTACGGCCAAGGTGATGGTCGGGGGCGCCTATGCTACCGTGGCGATTCCTGCTTCGCCGACGAACCTGAAAGCCGGAACGACCCCGGAGACGGCCAACAAGCTGACCTGGAATACCGTGACCGGCGCCACGTATTACAATCTGTATAAAGACGGAGCGTTGTATGCGACGAATGTCAGCAGTGCCACTTACCAGGTAACCGGTCTTGCACCGGGAGAGTTTGCGACATTTACCGTGACGGCGGTAGTCAGCGGCGAGAACGGCGTGATGGAATCCGCGCCGTCCAACAGCGTAACGCTTCCGACTTCGGCAGGCCTTACGTTAGATAGCACCCGCTATACGCTGCCGATCGGCTCTACGCATCAAACGGTCGTTTCCTCCGTTTACTCGAACGGAACCAAAGTCGAAGTAACGAATCAATCCGCGTTCAGCTCGGCTAACAACAACGTAGTCACCATCAGTCCGAGCGGGCTTGTTACGGCTGTGGGCGCAGGAACGACCGTGATCAATGCCGTTTATAACGGAAAAACATTGCAAGCCACGATTACGGTACCGATTGCCGCTCCGACAGGGGTCGCAACGGACAATGTAACATCTACGGGCGCAACGGTAAGCTGGAATGCGGTTCCGGGCGCGCAGTCCTATAACATCTACGACAACGGGAAACTGATTGCCTCCGGCGTAACGGATACCCGCTATACGGTGACGGGACTTGAACCGGGAACGAACCATAACTTTACGGTAAGTGCGGTAAGCAACGGGATCGAATCGCCGGCTTCCAGCGCAACGGGAACCACGACAACGACGCTGCGCGATCTGGTGGTAACTCCGGTCAACTCTACGCTTGTGCCGGGTGCCGTTCTTCAGACGCAGGCGACAGCGGTTTATTTGGACGAAAGCATCAAAGACGTAACGAAAAAAGCAACCTACGTTTCCTCGAATCCCGATATCGTTTCGGTCGATGCGAACGGCGTGATCACGGCCAAAGCTCCGGGAACGGCCATCATTACCGTAACCTACGACGGGAAAACCGCGACGGAAACCATCGTAGTTCAAGAGCAGGTACCGCCGTTCAACTTAACATTGAAAAAATCGCCTGACTCTATTCCGGGAGACGGCAGCTCCAAGGTGACGTTGAGTGCGGGCGTCGTGTCGGCGGACGGAAGTCCGGTTGCCGGCGTGCCGGTTACGTTCCACTTCGGAAATACGAAAAACGATGTAACGGCTATTACGAATGAACAAGGGATTGCTTCCATCGAGTACACCGCACCGGCGCTTCAGGGCCTTGCGCCTCTGAACGAAGTGATCACGGTATCGGCGAAAGATCCGAAATCGGGATTGTCGAAGCAGGAAAGTATAGAAGTGACTTACATGCCTGCAGCCGTTCGAGGGATCGTGATCGACCAGGTGACAGGAAAACCGGCGGCAGGGGCAACGATTTCCGTTTCCGCCGATTTTAACGGGGACGGAATCGTCGATTTCACTTCGACCGTAACGACCGCACAAGACGGTTCTTACCAAATCGGGGTACCTCGGGGCAACTTCGCCTATACGCTGAATATTCAAACGCCGGTACAGCTCGGAAACCGGACGGTAACCTTAAACAGCACGCAAACGGCGGTCGTAGGCCAATTGAATGCGGCAGGCCAAAAAATTGATTCCGCGAACAAAATCAGCGGTCAACTGTTTATCGCGCCTTCCGCTTCAAATGTGCAGCAGACGCCGGAAAGCTTGTTCGGAAGCGGCAACGTCAGCGCCGTCATCCAAGGCATCAACGGGACCGATTTCCAATCGACGCTGGCGCTGAAAGCTGACGGAAGCTTTGAATTGGAGAAGGTGCCGGGCGGCCAGTACAAAATTTCGTACCAGATTAAAGCGCCGAATGGCACCGTGTTGGCCGGACCGTCGGCAACCGTCACGGTGAAGCAAAACGGGGAACTAGCCGTCGTCTATTCCTTGATCGATCCTTACGGCACGATTACCGACGAGGCTTCCGGAAAGCCGGTTGACGGGGTTACCGTGAAGCTGTATTGGGCAGATACGGAGCTGAATAAACAAAACGGCCGTACGCCGCACACACCTGTCGAATTGCCTGAATTGCCGGCTTTTGCGCCGAATAAGAATCATAACCCGCAGCTGTCGGACGCTGCCGGGCAGTACGCCTGGATGGTGTATCCGAATGCAGACTATTATATTGTCGCTACCAAAGCGGGGTACTACGATTACAGCACGCTGGTGACGAAACCGAATGCTCCTGCAGCCAACGGTTCGGATAGCTACATTAAAGACGGCATTATTCACGTCGGGCAAGATATCGTAGCCTTCGATTTCAAGATCCGGCAAATTCCTGCGAGTAACACTTCATCCACTTCGTACGGCGGCGGATTTTACTACGGGTCTGCAACATCCGACGTTACCTTGAATCTGTCTGTGGATAAGAACCTTGTAAAAGAAGGCGAACAATCGACGATTACGGTCGATTATAAGAACCAATCCGTCTTCTCGATAGATGCGGGAGTAGTCACCGTAACGATCCCGGCAGG
Organism: Paenibacillus sp. A3; assembly: GCF_001399685.1. Taxonomy (GTDB): domain Bacteria; phylum Bacillota; class Bacilli; order Paenibacillales; family NBRC-103111; genus Paenibacillus_G. The sequence goes on along the minus strand of NZ_JTHN01000154.1, from coordinate 32,758 downwards.
AGCGGAAGTGATCGATGCGGACGGCGGTACCGTGAGCGGAAACACGGTTACGTGGAAAGTCGGCAAGCTGTCGGCCGGTCAAGCGGGAAGCTACAAGCTGAAGCTGAAATGGGGAGCGGTCACATCAGCGGACGCAGAGTTCGACATTCAAGGAAAGTTCACGGTTGAAGGAAATACATCGAGCTCTGCAAAGGCCGACTCTGCGGTCAAAATTAAAGTGTTTTCCGACCGCTTCGGAAATCTGAAGCATCAACGTTACATTTTAGGCTATCCGGATGGCAAGTTTCACCCGGAGAACGCTCTGACCCGTGCGGAGCTGGCAGCGATTGTTGCGAGAATGAAGGAAAATGCCAAAGTAACCGACGCTCTTGCGTACAACGATGTTCAAGAGAGCCATTGGGCGGCGAATTACATCAAGATTGCAACGAAATACGGCTACTTTAACGGCTTCGAAGACGGCAGCTTCCGTCCGGAAGCTAAAGTATCCCGTGGCGAACTGGCCTCCGTTATGGCGCGTTTCCTGAGCCTGAATATCAGCGCGTCCGGCGAGACGCATTTCAAGGATGTCCAAGGACACTGGGCAGGGAATGCGATTGAAGAGCTGTACCGCGGAAAATTTCTTGCCGGATACGAGGACGGAACCTTCAAGCCTGCGGATAGTATCCGCAGAATCGAAGCGGTAACGATGATTAACCGGATGCTGTATCGCGGTCCGCTGAAAGGGGTTGCCCCTCAGTTCCCGGATGTCGCGGAAAGCCATTGGGGCTTCGGAGATGTGCAGGAAGCCACCGTTTCGCATGAATCCGTCAGGAACGCTGACGGAAGCGAAGCTTGGAAGAGCAGCATGACGGACGATGTGCAATAAAGAAGCAGGCGAGCGCATTTAAGCTCCGCGCCTGATCGGAAGTAACGCCCGGAGATGGTCATCCGGGCGTATTTCTATTCCCGGATGGCCTTTCAAAAAAAAGTTCCGTAACCAGTTGTTAAACGCAAGTATCAGTGGTACGCTGTTCGTAAAAACAAACATCTTTGTTCACAAATACAAACAACGGACTGCAGACCTTACAAGCTGTCGCTGCCGGATGGGAAAGGAACGGAAACGAAAATGAGGTGGGCTTATGTTACCGTTGCTGTATTGGTTATGCTGACGGCCGCCGCTTTACTGCTGGCAGGAGGGCCATTCGCATCGAATGCGTCGAAGGGAAAGGCGGACGATCCGGAACCCCGGAGCGACAGGCTGCCCGGAGAAGTGTTTATCCGACGGCACATGGTGAACGCGGACGGGACGCTGAAAACGAATGTGAAGCCGCACGCGGCCGCGAGCCGGGATGTGGCGCAGGGCGAAGAGGCGCTCTCCGAATCGATCGGGCTATGGCTCCAGTACGCGGTCCAGAAGGGCGACAAGACCTTATTCGAGCAAAACGTCGGCGTTCTGCAAGCCCGTTTTCTCAAAGACGACGGCTGGATTTACTGGAAGGTCGGTGCGTCGTCCGAAGCGGTCAGCACCAACGCCTTGATCGATGATTTGCGGATTGCGGACGCCTTGTACAAGGCCGGCCGTCGCTGGGACAAGCCTTCTTATACCCAACTGGCGGATACGATCTCCGGCAGCATTGCCCAAAATATGGTTAAGGACGGCCGGTTTTCCGATTTCTACGACCATGCCTCCGCATGGAAAAGCAATGTCTTAACCTTGTCTTACTTGCATGTCTCTGCGTTCAAAGCGATGTACGAGCACGGCAAGCTGAGCGAACCGGTCTACACAAGTGCGGTCGATTTTTTGAAGAATCTCCCGACGCGCGACGCGTGGTTCCCGTTTTCCTACGATTTAGATAAAGGAACGTATCTGTACAACGACGAGATCAATTGGATCGATCAGCTGTATATTGTTTACCATCGCGCCCAAGCGGGTATTCCCTCTGACGAAGTCTGGTCCTTGCTCAAGGAACAATTCCAGAAGTATGGCGTCCTGTACGGAAGGTACCATGCTCAATCCAAATTGCCCTCGGTAGACTTCGAATCTCCGGCGGCATACGGGTTAGCGATCCTGAGCGCTGTGGAGCTCGGGGACCGGGAGTTTGCCCAATCGCTGTATTACCGGATGCTGCGCTTTCAAATCTTGAACCCCGCGAACGAATGGTATGGCGGTTTTGTGTTCGACGACGATACGCATATTTTCGACAACCTCGTTCCGTTATTGGCGGAAAGGAAAATGTACGATGAAGGGCTTTTACGCTAAAAATCAAACCTATCTCTTCTATCAGCTCCTCTTGCTGCTGCTTACGCCGCTTGCCTGTTATTTTGCGTTCGGGTCGCCTCCGCTCTCCTGGAACAAGGCGCTTTTGCTGGCTGCCGTTCTGCTCATCGGCATCGCGGGGACGGTATTCGGCTTGGTGGCCGGGCTCGGCCTCAGTCTTGCCGTCATGTTTGTGTTCGGGTCCATTCTGTTATGGAAAGCATTCGTATCTTCCGCGATCTTTCTGTCTGCGGAGGAGATCGTTATCTGGATGGCGGCGATTCTTGCGGCGCCGGTCGTCACCGGCATGCTTCACAAGTGGGTCGCGACGATGGCGGCAGAAAATCAAGAGATGAAAGAAAAGTTCGATCAGCTTGTCACCATTGACGAAGCGACGGGCTTCGACAATTACAAGCGCTTTTTGTTCGAAATGGAGGATGAGTTCAAGCGTTCCCGAAGAACCGGCGCGCCGTTTACGCTTCTATTGATTCAAGTCAAGTACTTCGAGCAGTTTCAAACCTTGTACGGCGCCAAAGAGACGCTTCATCTGCTGCAATCCCTTTCCGGTATTTTATGGAATCATACGAGAATGACCGACCGCAAATTCCGCATGGCGGACGACACGTTCGCCGTCATCTTATCGAATACCGAGGAAGAAAATGCGGATATCGTCATCGGAAAAATCGGCGGCTTGTTCAAAACCCATGTGCTTGCCAATCAGAAACAAGCCGTTACGCTAAGTGTAGCTTTCGGCGTTTCAAGCTATAACGAGGGGCTGGGCGACGAGAAGGAGCTGGTGCAGCATGCGAGCGATGAGCTTGAGCAATATATTCCATAGAACGTTCCGGATCGTCGCCTGGCTTGGCGTGCTGCTGCTTTTGCTGGGAATTTCGCACGGGACGTGGGCTTCGGCGGCGAAAGAAGCGGACAACGCCCGCAAAATATTGGTCGTGTATACGACGGAGGACGGGACGATTAGCGAATCGGTCCGGATTCTGGATCTTCTGCTGGGCCATTTTGCGAGGAATGTTGTGTTCAAAAGCGACGAAGCCGTGGAGAGCGAAGACCTTCGCGACATTTCGCATTTGGTGTACTACGGCGCGGTGCCCAGAGCTTTGCCGCAGCAGGCTGCGCAGCTCATGGCGGCCTACCGCGGGCCGTTTCTGGCTGTCGGCGAAAATGTCGGGCAGCTCGGCGAACGCTTTTCCTACATGTCGGTTGAGCAAAAGGTGGCGATTCATAAAGTATCGAAGCGGGACGACTCCTCCTACGACCTGCTGGATCAGACCTATCCGATTGCGCAGATCGCGCTCCGCCGAGGCGAAGCGATGCTGCAGGGCTGGAAGGGGGAGCAGGCGTATCCGCTGCTTGCGGTGGGCCGGAACAGCTATTATTTTTCCGCGGTCAATCTGGATGCGCCGTTTCTCTATTATTTGGGAGAAGGGCTCTATCCCTTTTTCCGGGAACAGCCTGCGGCGGGCCATCCGGCCTACATTCGCTTGGAGGACATCCACCCGCAGTCCGATCCCGTGCTGCTGAAGGCGGCCGGCGACGTGTTGGAGGACAAGGGCATCCCTTATATGATTGCGCTTATCCCGGTGTACACGAATCCGGTTACGCACGAGCAGCTGCGTTTGAAGGATACGCCGAAATTGGTGGAAGTACTGAAAGAGCTGCAGAAGCGCGGCGCAAGCATCGTTCTGCACGGATATACGCACCAATACAGACATTCGGAGACCGGAGAAGGCTTCGAGTTCTGGGATGTGGAGAACAATGCTCCGATCATGGACGAGCCCGACCGCGAGGTTACGGTCCGGCACAGGCACGACTTCCCGAGCAAGGAAGCGTACGAGAGCTATGTGGAGAAGAACAGGCAATTCAACGAATCGTATACCCGCCATCGGCTGGAGAGCGGGATTAAGGAGCTGACGGAGCTGGGGCTGTATCCGCTTGGCTTCGAGGCACCGCACTACACGATGAGTCAGGAAGGGTACCGGGTGGCTGCGGAATATTTTCAATACGTGCTCGGGCAGGTTCAATTGGGCGACCGCGATTGGCAGCGGATGAGCACGGCTCCGTATGTCACGGCCCCCGCGTTTCTGCACGGCATGACCCTGCTGCCGGAAACGATCGGCTACTACGATGCCGTCTCGCCTTCAACGGCTGCGGATACGGCCAGAAAAGTGCGGCAAATGCAATTCGTGAGCGGCGGCGTCATTGGCATGTTTTATCATCCCTATCTCGGGGCGGACCGGCTCAAGGAATTTCTCGCGGCGGTAGAAAGCGTCCCCGGGCTGGAATGGATTGATTTGAAGCGTCTAGAGCATAAGCCGTCGGAGCGGTTTCAAGCGGTGGATCGTACGAATACGCCGCTTGTGATGACGACCGGTTCCCGCCCGCTGCCGGAGCTCGCTGATATGGGAGTTTCGCAGAAAATTTTATGGGGAATTGCGGCGGTCGTTGCGCTGGCGGTCATTGCGTTTCTGATCTATACGCTGCGTATTCGAATGAGCTTACGAAAGCAGTTGTTTGAGGAGCGGAGCATCCATGGCTGAAATTTTATTTTACCTATCGTTAACGATGATCTGGATCATGCTCTTGTACCATATGTTTCTGATGCAAGGGGGTTACCTGCATTACCTGCGGTACAGGAAGCCGATTGAGAAGTGGGAGCAAACGAAGGCCCCGTTTCCCAAAGTGAGCATCCTCATTCCCGCGCACAACGAGGAGGTCGTGATCGAGCGCACGATTAAAGCGATGGTCCGGCTCGATTATCCGAAGGACCGGCTGGAGATCATCGTCGTGAATGACAATTCGTCGGACCGGACGGGAGAAATCGCGGACAGCTACGCGGCCAAATATCCGTGCGTCAAGGTGGTGCACACCAAGCCGCCCAATGCGGGCAAGGGCAAGTCGGGCGCGCTGAACCAAGGCCTGCTCCATTCCAGCGGCGAAATTATCGTCGTCTACGATGCGGACAATACGCCGGAACGGCAGGCGGTTCATTACCTGGTTCTGGCGATGCAGAACGATCCGGCGGCAGGGGTCATCGTCGGGAAATTCCGCGTTGTGAACGCAGCCCGCAACCTGCTCACGCGATTCATTAACATCGAGACTATTTCCTTCCAGTGGATGGCGCAGGCCGGACGGTTCAATTGGTTCGGGGTGACGACGATTCCGGGGACGAACTTCGCTATCCGCCGCAGTCTGATCGAGCAACTGGGAGGCTGGGACGAGAAAGCGCTCGCCGAAGATACGGAGCTGACGATCCGCGTCTACGATGCCGGCTATTATATCCGGTTCTTTCCCGCGGCCATCACGTGGGAGCAGGAGCCGGAAACGTGGAAGGTATGGTGGAAGCAGCGGACCCGATGGGCGCGCGGCAATCAGTACGTCGTGCTGAAATTTATGCGGCATCTGTTCTCGCTGAAAAAGAAGCGGATCGTGTTCGATCTGGTGTACTTCTTTTTCACGTACTTTATGTTTTTTATGGGCGTGATCGTATCGGACCTGCTGTTCGTCATCAACCTGTTTGTCGATTTGCATCTGGATGTCGGCATCGTTTCGATCATTTTGTGGATACTGGCGTTCTTCCTGTACGCCACGGAAGTGATGATTGCGCTCAGTATCGAAAAGACGGAATTTACGATGAAAAATTTTGCGATCGTTTTGCTGATGTATTTTACCTATTCCCAGCTGTGGATCGCATTGGTCATTTATGCCTTATATTTGGAAATCAAACGCGTGCTGTTTCGTCAGGAGACGAAATGGTACAAGACGGAACGCTTCTCGAAAGACAAGAAGGGCGAAGCCGTATCATGACAACGAATAGGTGTGAGAGAACAATGAACAACGGTTTCGGCCTTCGGAAGGCCATCTTATTGCTGGGCGCCGTCCTTGTGGCGTCCGGATCGTATTCGTCCGTCGTCAAGGCGGAAGGGGCGGAAGGCGGGCGGCAGGTGAAAGCGACCGCTTGGAAAGAGGGGACGGCGGTCACGACCGATTCGAACGTATCGGCTTTGTCGCCGGGCTACGTGCACCGCTTCGCCAACGAGCCGATTATGCTGACCGGCGTAGACCGTTCCTACGACGTATATTATAATGTTCCGAAAGCCGAGCTTGGAGGCAACCATTATTTGGAGCTTGATCTTAGCTACTCTGACCTGCTGCTGCCCTCCCAATCTACCTTGACCGTCCTTGTGGACAATAAGCCGCTGCAGAGCGTGTTTTTGACCAAGGAGGAGGCGAAGCAGCGCAAGGTGACGCTTGCGCTCGGGGCGGACGAAGCGAAGCCCGGCTTTCACAAGTTGACGTTCGCCAAGCATGGCGTCGTCTCGGATGATTTCTGCGAAGACCCGGACAACCCGGCCAACTGGTTGCAAATCGCGCGTTCGTCTTTCGTCTATATCGATTCGAAAGCAACGTGGACGACAGCGGACCCGCTGAAGGAGTTCCCGCATCCATTCGTCGAGCCGGGAACGACGGACGAAGTGTACGGAGTGATCGTCGTGCCGGACGCCCCGTCGTCCGAGCTGCTTTCTTCCGCTTTGGAGCTGGCGGCCCGGTTATCGTCGCTGACGGCGGCGAAAAAGCCGGTTCCGATGATGACGGAGTCGGAATGGGCGAAGGCGGACGGCAAACCGGCCCATGTCATTGCCATGGGAAGCGTCGGAGCTTGGACCGGCCCGGTGAAAAAAATCGTCGAGGAGAACGGCGTTCGCACCGAGAGCGAAGAGCTGGCGCTCGACTATATGTCCTTGGAAGAGGCGGGGGAGAACGGGACGAAGCAAATGCTGCTGCTGTCCGCGGCCAAGGATGAGGCGATCGCGGAGAAGCTGCGCGTCTTAACGAATCCGAAGCTTGCGGAGCAGTTGACCGGAAGTCATTTGGTTATTAAGCAGACGCCTGTGGTCGCGGATGAAGGAGACGAGCCGAAAAAGCTGACGCTTGCTTCGTTCGGCTCCGAGCATCTGCTACTGAACGAGACGAAGCCGGAATCCGGCAAGCTTAACGTCACCGTGCCGTCCTATTGGAAGCTGACCGGCGAGAGCTCGCTTGACCTGAAGCTGAAGATCTCTCCGCTGCTGATTGCCGATATCGGGGAGAAGACAGAGCGCAAGACCGAGAAAAAAACGAAGGAAGCCGGGGCTGACCGTTACGGGAAATACGGATTGACGGTAACGGTGAACGGCATCCCGCATACGGTATCTCTTCAGGAATTGACCAAAACGAAACATCAAGGCGATACGTACAGGGTGAGCATTCCTCTAACCTCCGCGTTGCAGGATAAGGACAGCAGCGGTGCGCTGGACATTGTATTTACAGCCAATATCGGCCGGACCGAGGGACCTTGTACCGGGGACACTAACAATGGCCGGTGGATTTTCATCGATAAAGCGAGCACGTTCCATGTGCCTCACGAAATGTCGAAGGACAGCTCGTTCCAGCACTGGCCCGCGCCTTTTGTAAGCGATCAAGGGGCGGAACGTACGGCCATTCTCGTGCCGCAGCAGGTGAACGGGACGTTCCTGTCGCAGCTTTCCCGGCTTGCCGGGGACTTGGCGTCCGATACGAGTCGGCGGATCGCCGTATTCCGCGAACCGCTTGACGATCAAGCGCTCAAGCAGCTTAAAGATTACCACGTGCTCGTGCCGGGAGACCTCGGCCAATTCCCGTCGCTTCAGAAGCTGCGCGACAAGCTGCTGCTCCCGACGGATAACGACCGGCTGCAGCTTGGGAAGTACAACGCAATTAACGAGACGACCGATTATGCGGCCTGGATTCAGCCGTCGGTCTGGAACGAAAATCGGGTGATGGCCGTCTTCCAGAAAGTGAACGTCGCCGGAGGGGAGCAGGGCTCTTTCGTTCATCCGAATCTGCTGCAATATTTGAAGAACGCGAAAAAGCCGGGCCAAGTCGTCATTATGAACAAGGCCAAAGCCGTGTTCGCCGTTGCCGCACCTTCGGACTCGCAGACGGCTCAAGAAGGCAATGCATCGAATCCCGCGGGGAAAGCGCCCGGTATTCCAGTATGGCTCATGGTGCTTATACCGGTGCTGTTGATCGGGCTGCTGATCGTGTTTATTCGGGTGCGGCGCAAGGAGAAGCGGGACGCCGGAAAGCAGTAAAGGCAGCAAGAGCAGCAAGGGACGGCGCCCCGGTTGAAGAAGCAAGGCATACTAATCGACGGGGTGGAAGCGTTGAGTAAGAAAGCGGCACTTTCGATGCTTTTGATGTTTGTGATGTTGGCTGCCTGGCAGCCTTATACCTGGAGCAGGGTCTATGCGCAGGAGGTCCAATCGTCGCCGAGAGAAGACGTCGTCTTGGTTACGGCTCCCGAGGCGAAGGATAACGAACCGTACGTCCGGATGCTTCGGGCATTGGGCCAGTCCGTCACGATGACGGACCCCGGCTCCCTTGGCCGGATGGACTGGACGAAGGTGAAGCTGCTCGTCCTGCCCGGACGCGCGGCTGGCGCGTTGGATGGAAGCGCGGCGGACCGAATCGCAGCGGAGGTGTCCAAAGGGATGCCGATCTACACCGAGCAGCGCACTCCACTGAGTGAGAAGCTGGGTTTGTCGTTTGACGGAACGCAAGCCGAAGTATCCCGTCTCTCCGACACCGGTCGAAATACGAATGGAGTCCCCAAGAGGAGACCGTCTCGGCGGAGCGCGAGGGCTACGTGCTGTGGCTGCAATTGAACAATCCGGCGGCCAGAGCAAACGGCGAGGATGTCCGGCTGGAGGTGCCGGCAACCCTTCGAAACGAGAAGACGATGGTGCCTTTGCGCTTCGTCAGCGAGGCGCTTCATTATGAAGTGAAGTGGAATGCACCGAAGCAAGTGATCGAAGTGAAGCCCAAAAAGGTTTAAACTAAAAATAGACCGCTCCGTCCTCGAGGGATGGCGGTCTATTTTTGCTGTAGGGGTTTACCATGTCGCAATGATCATGACAATGGACAGCGCAAGCATGAAAGCGGCGTTAACGGCCATTACTGGCCGGTGCTTCGCCCGGAACAGATGCGCGTGAATCGCCCCCAGCATCAAGGCGACGAAGAATACGCCGACGTACGGCAGCAGCGCGGGAAAAAGGAAGCCCGCAAGAAGCGCGATGACGCCCGCAAGCTCTCCCAAGCCCGTAAGGGTCAAAAACCACATTGGGTAACGGTATTCGTTCCAATGCTGAACCATCGACGGCGTACGCTTGAGTTTCATAAAGGAAGAAATGGAGAACATTCCGGCCAGTATAATTTGAATAACGACGACGAGAGTGGACAAGACAACCGCTCCTTCACAGAGATATATTACTCGAAAGTAACATTACTATAAAGTAATATAAATCCGCTTTAAGCGTTTGTCAACGCAAAAAAAGCGGGCCTAAGCCCGATAGCATGATTATTGGGTGGTTTTATAGCTAAGGGGAAATTTTCTAAACAGGGTATAAATCTGGTTCATTCCTCCCCATTGTTCAAATAACTGTTGAGCCTGTTCCGTGATTTGTCGGGGCGTTTTCGGCGAACATATATTTTCTCCACTCTGTGCGAATACGAGATATAAGATTCCGTCCTCGACACCTCCTGATTTGGGACTGGAAGGAATACCAAGCATCGCGGCAAGAGCGATCGAACCGATACCGAGAGAATCGTCTGGTCCCGCGTCGCCGACGATTGCGTAGCCAATTTTGTTATTCATCGTATTCATCACCATACAAAGGTCTCCGATTTTAGCGCCCATCATTTGGCGGGCGGGAAGCGCAATATAGGGGATTACGGTGGCATCGAGATATCTCGTTGGGTCGGAAACCGGCTTCGTGCAATCCGATAGAACGGTCTTGGAAATATAGTATCCTGGAGCGGGGTCATTGCTTCCTTGAACGAGAGGGTTTCCGGAAGAATCGGTGACCAGACCCCACCAGTATCCCTCGCTACCGGCTTTGTTCAAAAAATCAAATGCCAACTCGTTATTCCGATGGAAGGCTTTGGCAGCACCGGCGGCAGTTACAGACATTTTGCTCACAAAGAAAAAAGCAGTCCCTTTTTTGCCGGCCGCTTTCCATGTTTTAATATTGGCTTGCAGGCCGCTATCATGAAAAGTCATATACTCTATTTTATAGGGGGCCAGAACAGGAGAGGACGGATGGCGCAAGTGAGTAGGGGGTTGTCTGAAACTACGGGCTCCGTTCGGTATGGTTAAAATCTGTCCTGCTTTGATATCTTCACTGGCCAGTTTATTGAGTTCCATGATAGCTTTTTTGGTGGTGCCGAATTTTTGGGCAATGGAGTCTAATGTATCTCCGATATCCACCTTATAAGTTTGAGCAGGTCTCATGGGCGTGTCGCTTGGCAAATCTTGCTCGGGAGAGGCTGCCGCCTCGTCTGCTTGGCTGTTATACGGCGCGGTGGTCTGGTCGGTAAGATCGAAGCGGGTCTCAATCTGCAGTTTTTGCCCCGGAACAATGAAGTCGCTGTCCAACTTATTGAGTTGCATTATCGCTTGTTTGGTGGTGTTGAATTGTCTGGCAATCGAGTCTAACGTATCTCCCACCTTCACATAATAGGTTAAGTTAGCTCTCGAAGGCGAAGGGATAAAAAGTCTCTGACCTATATATAAGGTGCCGTTGTATATCGAATTTGTCCAAATCAATGTTTGTATTGGGACACCGAAATGCTGGGAAATTCGGGATAAGCAGTCTCCCGGTTGTACAATATACCACATGATCCTCCCTCCTTGGGCGAACAGACATTAGATCGTAATATTATAGTGCTCATCGAGCACGAACTTAGCCTGAGGCCACCCTCCCCATTTTCTAAAAAAACGATGTGCATCCCGGTTTATTTCCGGCACACTCTTAATCGTTCTAACGCCGTTAGCTGAATTGGGAAATATAATATACAGAATTCCGAAAGGCTCAAAGGCTCTTAACGGGTTTGGCGTGATATCCTTAATGTTGAGACGCTTACCGAGATCAACCGAGCCTTCGCCTATTTTACCTGAGAACGACGTGTTCCCCGCAAGCACGATGGTATCTTGTTTAGGGCCCCAATCTGCACAAATTGCGTATGCCGCTTCTTTTGTTCTCGTATTGATAACCACTCCATAATCCCCTAGACTTACCCAATTTGTATTATGAGGGATGACATAGAAGGGGACGGTTTCACTCCTGAAACAGTTTCCGCATGGGCTGACGGAATGGTCGCAAATCGAAAAGCATCCCGTTGCTTCTACTGCCATTTTGCTCATAAAGAAATAAGCGGCTCTTGCGTTGTATATGGGAATGTTTTTCCTGATATCTCTCGCTTTGAAGACGGAAATTTGATGGCCTTTTTTAACTTCCGGGAAATCAGGCCACGTACCGGGTATGGGTTGCGTATCTTGGGGACGAGGCACTTCTTCGCTCCGCCAATCGTTTTCCTCCGCTTCCCTCCATGGTGCTGCCTCGCCTTTCTCCGAATAATGTCGTTCGCTCGCGGGAGTGGCAGGGATGATCAACGACTGACCCGGGGAAATTACGGGAACGGTCATTCTGTTAACGGTCATCAGTCGCTCTGGATTGACTTGGAAGCTGTGACAAATATGTTGAAGTGAATCCCCCGGTTTTACCGTATAAATCATAGCTCTCACCTCCACCACATATATAATTCGTTTATTTAAAAAAGTATGCATCTTATGTGGAAATAAAAGTATTTTCTAAGTGGATCAGGCAAGTATCTAGAACGCGAAAAAGACCGCTCTCCACCAGGGCAGAAGAGAACGGTCTTTTTTCAATTGCGGGCCCGAAGCCCGATCACACATAATTCAACCCGGCCGTAAACGGAAACGGCACCGGGAACAGCTCTTTCAAGGAGTTGCGAAGCGCGGAATGCTCCGCCATGCCTTCGTCTCCTCCGAAGACGAGCGAGATGAACGCCTGCGGGTCCAGCTCTGCCGACAAGCCATCGTATTCGAGCTTGACCCGGCCGTCGCCTGCCGATTGCACGCGGAGCGCCTCATGACGGCCCTGAGCCGCTTCCTCCCAGTACGGCCGGAGCTGCTCGATCAAGCGCTCGGGCCGGACCACGTAGACTGTGCCTTGATTCGGTTCCTCTTGATACGGCACCGGTTCGAGCGCCTCCAGCCAATCGCTTTCGTGCACGGAAACCGGGAGCTGGATCTGCTCCAGCTCCAGCCGCTTGAGTGCATGCGCGGCCAGCAGCGCAATGGCCGGGCCGTCCCCGGCGGCTTCGATCAGGAAAGGAATCCGCTTTGGGACGAGCGGCGGATTCGGCACGGCGGCGACAAGAAACGCCGCAGGCTTGCCGTCCCGCTCGGCGACGAGCACCCGGTGCTTCATCTTGATGCAGCTGACGAGCGCCTCGTTATGGACCAGATTCGCCAAGTCGGTGACGCTGTGCTCGAAGCGGGCCAATCTTGCGCCCGCCAGCTCCCGCAGATACAGCCAATCGGTCGGCTTGAGATCGCGCACCCGCACTCCTTCGGAAGCGTACCGGCTTTGCAGGGCTTGTGCTGCAGCGGCATCCACCGTATACCTCCGGACAACGCCGAACGGCAGACAATTGACCCGCGTGTATAAGGAACGGCCGCCCGAAATGAGCAGCAGGGACGCTCCCGCCATGTCGATATGTTCAAAAATGCGATGTAAAATCAGGCTGGCGTAGCCTTTACCCCGGGCATCCGGATCGGTGCCCACGGAGCCGAGCTGATACGTGGCGAGCGCTGCTTTGCCGATGCGGATCGTGACCGGCACGAGTCCCATGAACGAGACCAGCTTGCCGTTCTCGAACGCTCCGTAAGACTGGCCCAAGGCCGTTGAAAACACGTCGGGAAACGCAGGCTTCATCGAAATCTGCTGCGCATCGCGAAAAATCGAGTCCGAAAGCGTGACCGCTTCGGCCATCTCGTCCGGACGGACGAGCCGTATGTCTGCCACCGTAAATTCTCCTCCTTGTTTCTCGATCCCGTGTTAATTGCCGTTCGCCAGCGCCACCGCCTGGCGTACAAAGCCGCCCGAACGTTCCAGCAGCTCGCGCGCGCCGTCCCGGTCCGTCTTTGCCAAAATCATGACGATCGCGGTTTTGACATGTCTTTCGGACTCGTTATATGCTTCGCTGATCACATCGTCCGGCGCGCCGGTCGCCATACCGATAATCCGTTTGGCACGGTAGACGAGCTTCTCGTTGGAAGGCAGAACGTCGACCATGAGATTCTCGTATACTTTGCCGATGCGGATCATGGAGGCGGTCGTCAGCATGTTCAGAATCAGCTTCTGCGCGGTGCCCGATTTCATGCGGGTCGAGCCGAGCACGACCTCCGGGCCGGCGACGGCTTCCAGCATCAGATCGGCGATGCCGGCCATCGGGGTGTGCTCGTTATTGCACAAGCCGATCACGGTCGCTTGCTTTTCCTTCGCGCGCTTCATGGCGCCGAGTACATAAGGGGTGCGGCCGCTGGCAGCGATGCCGACGACTACGTCGCGGTCCGTGACGCCATGCTCGTCGATATCCTTCGCGCCAAGCTCCTCGCTGTCTTCCGCGCCCTCGACCGGGTCCTTGACCGCTTGAAAGCCCCCCGCGATGATGCCCTGCACCATGGACGGGTCCGTTCCATAGGTCGGCGGACATTCGGACGCATCGAGAATGCCGAGACGCCCGCTGGTGCCGGCGCCGATGTAGAACAGCCGGCCCTGCCGCTGAAAAGCGGCGACGATCCGGTCGACCGCCTGTGCGACTTGCGGCAGGATGCGGCCGACCGCTTCGGTAACCAAACGGTCCTCCGCGTGGATGAGCCGGACGATTTCCTCGGAACTGAGCCGGTCGATTTGCGTCGTATTCGGATTGCGCTGTTCGGTAGTTAATTCGTTCAGCAGGTTATACATAGGGACTGCTCCTTTATCGCGTTCTTTGAAAGAGCTCGAAGCCGAGCAAGGCGGCGCCGTAAGCGGCGGGCTGCTCGGAAGCCGGGTGCAGGCGCAACCCGGGGAACGTTTCGGAGATCGTCTGCCGGAACGTATCGGCGAACAAAGGAGAATGCTTGAACACCGAGCCGGTCGTCACAAGGTCCGAATCCGGGAACCAGGCGTCCTTGCGGACCAGGGCTGCCGCCGCGACGGCAAGCTCCGCAGCCGCGGCTTCGATAATGCGCAAGGCAACGGCATCCCTTTGCTTGCTTGCGTTGATGCACAGTTCGGCGAAGGCGGCGACGTCTTTTTTGCGGATGTCCGGTCCGTAGATGTACGTTTTCAGTTCGGTAATCGAGTCAAAGCCATACGTGTGCCGGATCATATCCGTCAATGCCGTTGCCGGGCTGATGCCGTCGTGACTGCGCATCACGGCTTGCAGCGCGTGAAGTCCGATTTGGTAACCGCTTCCCTCATCGCCGAGCAGATGCCCCCAGCCGCCGACCCGGTAGCGCCGGCCTTCCGGCGTGCAGCCGAAGACGATCGAGCCGGTGCCGGAGACGACGGCGATGCCGTATTCGCGGCGAAGCGAAGCCATCAGGACGATTTCCGCATCGTTGCGCACGAACACCTCGAACGAAGCGCCGATTCGGGCCTGATAGGCCCGAAGAATGGCCTCGACCGCTTGCTTTTCCTCCGGTGTATCTGTGCCGGCCATGCCGATGCAGACGGCCAGACATCGTCCGCTTGCGCAGGCTTCATGTTGAAGCACTTCGTCCAGCACGGCTTCCAGATGACGGGAAGCCCGCTCGAAGCCAATCGCTTTAGAATTCGTCGATTCGCCCGTACAGCCGAAGAGCTTGTTGCCCGAAGTGTCGATGACGATCGCTTCCGTTTTAGTGCCTCCGCCATCGATTCCGACGATGTATTCCATCTTTATCACCTTCTTTGCTAATTTGAGTATAAGACAACGAAGCTTAGTTTGTAAAACAAAATTTCACGTTGTAAAAATAATATTGATTTAAAATTTCAAATGGGCTATAATAAGTTTGATCGTTGGAAACGGTATCAATAACGTCATTGTGTTTTATTTAGTAACGTAATATGTAATAATAACTTACATAAAAAGAGGGGGTGAGCGCAATGCATGGAGGTTTGGTTCGGTTAAGAGAGATTTTAGAAGGGCTGAATCCTTCGGAGAAAAAGGTCGCGGAGTACGTGCTCGCGCATCCCGAGCGGATGATCGAGCTGTCCGTCGCCCAGTTGGCCGAAGCGAGCGGAGCCAGTCAGGCCGCCATCATCCGGTTGTGCAAATCGATGGGCGTGAAGGGCTACCAGGATTTGAAGCTGAAGGTGGCGGGAGACCTCCGGGAAACGGGGAGCGTGCAAGGCTACCAGGAAATTCGGCCGCAGGATTCGATTGCGACGATCGTGCAGCACGTTTCCAACAATAATATTCAAGCGATCCACGACACGGTGAAAATTCTCGATTTGGAGCAGGTGTCCAAGGCGGTGCAGGCGCTTCATGAGGCGAAGCGGATTTACTTCTTCGGCATCGGCGCTTCCAACTTGATCGGTCAGGACGCGCAGCAGAAATTTTTGCGCATCAACCGGACGTGCTTTTGCTTTGCCGATCCGCATGTGCAGCTTGCGTCGGCAGTTACCCTGACCGAAGAGGACGTCGCCGTCGGCATCTCGTACTCCGGTGAAACGAAGGAAGTCATCGCCGCCCTGAAGGCCGCTCAGCAGAACGGCGCCGTAACCATCGGCATCACGAAGTACGGCAGCACGACGCTCGCCCAGTACACGGACATTCCGCTCTGCATCTCCTCGACGGAGAACGAGATCCGAAGCGGGGCGATGTCGTCCCGGATTACCCAGCTTAACGTGATCGATATTTTATACCTCGGGGTCGCAAGCAACAACTACGAGCAGTCCGTCATGTACCTCGACCGAAGCCGTCAGGCGATCCGGGAACTTGCGAACGGCATGACTAAACTTAATCATAAAAGCTAACTAGGGGGATGGATGTATGAAGGTCAGCAAACTGCTTGCCATGACGGTAGCCTTAAGTCTCGTATTTGTTTCCGCCTGCGCCAAAAAAGAAGGGGGAGCCAACGCCCCGGCCGGCGAAGCGGCGAAAGACGACAAGAAGCCCGACACCGTCAAGGTATGGGCCTACCCGGTTCATGGGGATTACGAGAAGGACATCAAGGAACTGATCGCCGATTTCAACAAGCAGTACCCGCACATTAAAGTGGAATACGAAGTGCTGTCCTGGGCCGAAGGTCCGAAAAAATTCGACATTGCTTTGAACGCGGGCGACCCGCCGGATTTGTATTACCATGCGGTGTCGGGGCACTATGTCAACACGGGGCTTGCCATCCAGCTCGACCAGTTCCTGACCCCGGAAATCAAGGACGATTACTTGCCGGGCATGCTTGATCTGGGCAAAATTCAAGGCAAGCAATACGGCTTGCCGCTGACCGCGGGACAATGGAATTGGGGCGGCAACAAGCGCATTTTGGAAGAAGCGGGCGTCGACTGGAAGAAGATTCAGGAGAAGGGCTGGACCTGGTCCGAATTCAGCGACATCGCCAAGAAGATGACCAAGAAGCTGCCTGACGGCTCGATGCAGTACGGTCTCGTGACGGACGGCACCAGCCTCGATTTCAGCCAGTTGATTACGCAAAACGCCGGTCTGGTCGACGTATTGGACGAGAAGGGCAAGTTCATTTGGAACGACGACAAAATTCTCGATTCCCTCAAATTCATCGACGGCTTGATGAAGGACGGCGTCATGCCGAAGGAAACGGGCGGACTCAACCCGCAGCAAAGAACGCAAATGTTTTACGACAGCAAAGCCGCCGTCATCAGCAAAGCGCTGCCTTATTACGATACGATTATCGCCAACCGCAACAAAGATATCGACGCGGGCAAAGTGAAGGGCGAGAAAATCGAATTCGTCCTGCTGCCGGTTCCGCACCATGAGAATGCGCAGGGCAAGACGTACGTGATGGGCGAAGGCTATGTCATGTTCAAGCAGAAGAACGACAAGGGCGAGCAGCACGCGAAGAACGCTTTCCTCGTGATGGAAGCGCTGAGCGGCGCGAAAGCGGGGAACTCCTCCAACGAGCTGAACCTGCCGTTCGTCCGCAAGTCCCAGGCGAAAATGTACGAAGGCAAGGGCAAAGCCCAGAAGTACAACTGGGAAGCCGCACAAAATTTCATGAAGAGCACCACGAGATCGGTCGAGAGCAATCTGGACGTCGACAAGTCGACGAAGCTGAAGCAGTTCCAGGAGCAAGTGCAGAAGCCGGCCATCCAGGCGCTGTTCGCCGGGGAGAAAACGCCGGAGAAAATCGCCGAAGAATTCAAAACCAAAGGCAAGCAAATGTTCGGCCAATAATGCAGTAACAAGCCGCGCGAAAAGGTGCCCTGTATGGAGTCATATGGGGCCTTTTTTTTCGGACTCGCCGGCATAGGCATGATGAAGGAGGATCGCCATGGACAATTTACACAATGGGCCGGGTGTGCCGAGCCCAGCCATCCGACAAAGGAAGGCGAACACTTCCGTCAAGCAGTTCATCCGGGATTACGGCTGGTCGTACTTGTTTATCCTCGTTCCGGTGCTGCTCTTTCTGGTGTTCACCCTGTATCCGGTCATCTCGGCGTTTCTGATGAGCTTTCAGAAGTATACCGTCATGAAAACGGACTGGGTCGGCCTGGATAACTACAAGTTTATGTTTCAGGACGAAGTGTTCTGGAAGTCGATGAAAAATACCGTGATTTTCACCGTCGGCACGGTGCCGGTCAACATTATTTTGACGTTCGTGCTCGCTTTTCTCATCTTTCAGATGCGCCAGTCGTGGCAGACGTTTTTTAAAGCGGCCATGTACTTGCCAGGCGTCGTTTCGGGCGTAACGATCTCGCTCGTCTGGCTGGCGATCTTCGATCCGACCCCTTGGGGACCGATGAACACGGTGCTTGGCTGGTTCGGCATCGATCCGGTCATCTGGCTCGGAAAATCGAACAGCGCCTTGTTCTCGCTGATGCTGATGACGTACCTCGGCTCGCACGGGGGCGGCATCATCCTGTACCTTGCGGCGATGGGCGGAATCCCGAAATCGCTCTACGAGGCGGCGGATATCGACCATGCGAGCGGCTGGACGAAGTTTACGAAAATTACGTGGCCGTTGCTCAAGCCGACGACGCTGTACTTGCTGGTGACGGGGGTCATCACCTCGTTTCAGGTGTTCATCAGCGTGTACCTGATGACGCAGGGCGGACCGAACTTCGCCACGACGACGATTGCTTATCTCATTTACCAGACGGCGTTCGTATTTTACGATTTCGGCCTGGCCTCCGCGCAATCGTTCGTGCTCGCTATTGTCATTATTCTCATCTCGATCATTCAATTCAAATATTTCTCATCGGACATCGAATATTAAGGGGTGACTGCGTTGAGCAACCAATCGAAAGTGATCTTCATCGGCATTGCAGTGATCATCCTCGCTTTCTGGGCGGTCATCACGGTCATCCCCTTGTACTGGATGATTATCGGCTCGTTCCAGGATTCGCTGGCCTCGGCTGTCTTCAAGCCGCAGATGATTCCGGACATTTGGTCCGTCGCGCCGTACGAGCGCTTTTTCACGAAAAACAACGCCGTCCAATGGCTGTTGAACTCGCTGATCGTCTCTTCCGTGCTGACCGTCACGAACCTGCTCTTCGCTTCCATGGCGGGCTATGCGTTCGCGAAGCTCAAATTTCCCGGAAGCAATTCGATCTTCTGGGTGCTGCTCGGCACGATGATGATTCCGGCGCAGGTCACGCTGATCCCGCTGTACGTGCTGGTGATCAACGTCTTGGACCTGGCGGATACGTATACGGCGATGATCGTGCCGACGTTGGTCAGCGTCGGGAATATTTTTCTCATGAAGCAGTACATGTCCACGTTACCGACATCGCTTATTCATGCCGCACGCATCGATGCCTGCAGCGAATTCGGCATTTTTTATAAGGTCATTCTGCCGATGGCCAAGCCCGGCCTCGCCGTTCTGGCGATCTTCACGTTCGTGGCGAACTGGAACGATTTTTTCTGGCCGTTCCTCGTGACGCGCTCAAGTGAGATGCGGACGATTCAGGTCGGTCTGGCAAGCTTCAAATTTGCCGAGTCCACGGACTACGGCGCGATTATGGCGGGGGCGACCATCGGGGCTCTGCCGATGATCATCCTGTTCTTCGCGCTGCAAAAATATTTCCTGCAAGGGATCACCATAGGAGCCGTGAAAGGCTAGAAGGAGGAACGAGCGATGGCACGTGTGGTGTTTCAAAATATACGCAAAGAGTATGTGGACGACAAAAAAGGGACCTTCACCGCGGTCGAAAACTCCAATTTTGTAATCGAAGACCGGGAATTCGTCGTGTTCGTCGGTCCCTCGGGCTGCGGCAAAACGACCTCCCTGCGCATGATCGCGGGGCTGGAGCGGCAGACGAGCGGCGATATCTACATCGGAGACCGCGTCGTCAATCAGATGCATCCGAAGGACCGCGACATTGCGATGGTGTTCCAGGATTATGCCTTGTATCCGCATATGACAATAGAAGAAAACTTGTCCTTCGGTCTCAAAAACCTGAAACGCCCGAAGGAGGAGATCCAGCGCAAGGTGAAGGAGGCGTCGGCGATTCTGGGGCTGACGGACATGCTGGAACGCAAGCCGCGTGAGCTCAGCGGCGGGCAGCGCCAGCGGGTGGCGGTCGGACGCGCGATCGTGCGCGATCCGCAGGTGTTCTTGTTCGACGAGCCGCTCTCGAACCTCGACGCGAAGCTGCGCATTCAGATGCGGGTGGAATTGGCGGAGCTGCACAAGCGGCTTGGCGCGACCATCGTCTATGTAACCCACGATCAGGTCGAAGCGATGACGCTCGGGGAACGGATCGTCGTCATGAACCAGGGGCGCATTCAGCAGATTGCGTCGCCGACGGAGCTGTACAACCGGCCGAGCAATATGTTCGTCGCCGGATTTATCGGGTCGCCGGCTATGAACTTTATGGACGCGCGCATCGAGCGCGGACACGTGCATGTGGAAGGGGCCTCCTTCGCCCTGTCGGACGCCGCGGTCCGGGGACTGAAGGCGTACGAGGGCAAAAGCATCATTCTGGGCGTACGCCCGGAGCATATATACGGAGAGGAGTTCGCGCCGTCGGCCGCATCGGCGTACCGATTGAACGCCGTCGTGCAGGTCGTGGAAAATCTGGGAGCGGAGAACCTCGTCTACTTCCGGGTCGGCCAGCGGATGGTAACGGCCCGCGTCCATCCGGAGACGACGGCGCAGGTAGGGCAGTCGAAGCTGTTCGCCTTCGACGGAGGCAAGCTGAATTTCTTCGATCCGGCTACGGAAGAACGCATCGTGCTGGAGGCATAGGCATAAAAGAAGCAGTCCGGTGAATATGAGCGGAGCAGCCGAAAGCGCTTTGTAGAAACGAAGTGTTCGCCTTTGTTTCCGGATTTCAACCTTTTAAGGGGTAGTATGATAATGAAATCCGGGAACAAGAGCGATCGGAAGAGCGTTTCGGATGCGCAGCGCCTGCTATTCACCGGACTTTTCCACAAAAAGGAGGTATGTCCGATGCGGAAGCTTAGTGAAATCATGGTGCGGTCGGGATTGCAAACGTACCGCGAAATCATTCATGTCGCCTTGTTCAGCATCGTCAGCTCGCTCGTCTTGTTTCCGGTGCTGCTCTTCCTGCCCGTGCCGCTGGCTCTGCTATTGCTGGTGCTGCTGTACGTGCCTTTGGCGGCGGGCGCGCTCTACGCGTGTCACCGCATCCTGCAAGGGGAGAAGGGAAGCGTGCGGACCATGCTCAAGGGAACGCTGGCCCATTACGGCTCTTCGCTCGTCTTCGGGCTCGTCTGCGCCTTGTTCGTGCTGATCCTTGTCTCCTCCTGGTGGTACTACGGCAGCCGGAGCGGGATGATGTCTTTGGCGCTGGCCGTGTTTCAGACCTACTTCGTGGCGCTCTTTTTCATATCGCAGACTTATACGCTGTCTCTGGTCGTTCAGGAGCGGCTCGGCATCTTCAGCGCCATGGGCCGCAGCGTCAAGCTGTTCGTCGCCCGTCCAATGTATACGATCGGCGCTTGCTTCCAGATGCTGTGCTTCGCCGTTCTGCTGGGCGTGACGGTCGTCGGCTTTGCCTGCTTGTATATGGGGATGATCGGATTTTTTGCGAATATGGTGACGGCGAACGTGCTGCGGAAGGATGAGGAGGAATCCCGTTCCGGCAGCAGGGCGGACGAATCGACTGCCGTGTCCGGCGACTTACATCTTGCAGGAAGGGAGAGCTGAGCGATGGAGCGGATGGTTCAGACGGGAGCGGACCGTCTTCCGCTGCTCGAGTCCGAGCTTCACGGACAGCGCTTCGGGCTGCTGACGAACCCGACGGGCATCAACCGGCGGTTTGAATCCGTGATCGACGGGTGCGCCGGGTTCAAGTCGGCGGCTTTGACGGCGCTGTTCGCCTGCGAGCACGGCATTCGCGGCGAAAGGCAGGCGGGGGTCCGCTTCGGCGATGAGGAGGACGACAAGACGGGGATTCCCGTCTTTAGTTTATATGGGGACCATAAGCGGCCCACGGAAGAGATGTTGGACCGGGTCGACGCCGTCGTTTTCGACATTCAGGATTTGGGCGTGCGCTTTTACACCTATTTAAGCACGCTGGTGTACATGATGGAAGCGTGCGCGGCCTGCGGAAAACGGCTGATCGTGCTCGACCGGCCGAATCCGCTCGGCGGGATCGTCAGCGAGGGCGGAATGCTGGAAACAGGCTACGAATCGATGGTCGGCGCGTGGGCGGTACCGTTCCGCACGGGGCTGACCATCGGCGAGTTTGCAGAGTATGTGAACAGCCGCATGCCTGTGCGGTGCAATTTGCAGGTCGTTCCGCTGCTTGGCTGGGAGCGGAACATGGAATATCCCGCGACGGGGCTGCCATGGATCATGCCTTCGCCCAATATGCCGACGATGGACACGGTGCGGGTGTATGCCGGGAACTGCCTGTTCGAAGGTACGAATGTGTCCGAAGGACGGGGGACGACGCGGCCGTTCGAGCTGCTCGGCGCGCCTTGGATGGACGGGCGCGCGGTCGGCGAAGCGGTGAACCGCTTAGGGCTGCCGGGCGTGCACGCGCAGCCGGTTCATTTTACGCCGACGTTCTCGAAGTATCAGGGCGAGCTGTGCAGCGGCGTGCAGCTGTTCGTGACCGATCCGACGGCATACCGTTCCGTCGCGACGGCGCTGCATCTGCTGCATACGGTTGCGGCGCTTTACCCGGCGCATTTTCAATGGACGCCGCCGTTTAAGGAAGGGCAGAAGCCTTTTATCGACTATTTGTCCGGCAGCGATCTGGTCCGCACTTCGATTCATACGGAGGCGGGGCTGAACCGGATTTTATCGTTATGGGACGAGCAAGCGAAGGCATGGAACGACGCGAGGCGGCCTTATTTGTTGTACGGAGGGGAAGCATGATGGAGCTTGCAGGCATGACGTTGGAGGAAAAGGTCGGACAGCTTATTCAGGCAGGCTTCCACAGCCAGGAGCCGGACGAGCACATTTTGGACCTGATCGAACGGCGGCGGATCGGCGGCGTGATATTATTCACGCGCAATGTGCAGGACCCTGCGCAGGTCGCGGCTTTGACCGGGAAGCTGCAGGAGGCGGCGCAGCGGGCGGGGACGGCTCCGCTGTGGATTTCCATCGATCAGGAAGGCGGCATGGTGGCGCGCATTACGGAAGGCGTTGCGCTGATGCCGGGAGCGATGGCGATTGCCGCCGGGGGCTCGGTGGAGGCGGCGTACGAAGCGGCACTCGTTTCCGGTCGCGAGCTGCGGGCGCTCGGCATCAACATGAATTTTGCGCCGGACCTGGATATCAACAACAATCCGACCAATCCGGTGATCGGGGTGCGCTCCTTTGGCGAAGCTCCGGAGGCCGTTGCGGAGTACGGAGCGGCGTCGATCCGAGGCTTTCAGGACGCGGGCGTGTCGGCGACGGCGAAGCATTTTCCGGGACACGGCGACACCGCGATGGATTCGCATCTCGACCTGCCGACGATCCCGCATTCGCGCGAGCGCATCGAAGCGGTCGAGCTGGTGTCGTTCCGGCGCGCCGTTGCTTCAGGAGTCGATGCGGTCATGTCGTCGCACATCGTGTTTCCGGCGTTCGAGCCGGAGCGGCTGCCCGCGACTTTATCCCGCCGCGTGCTGACGGGACTGCTGCGGGAGGAGCTCGGCTTCGACGGCGTCATCGTGACCGATTGCATGGAGATGCAGGCGATTGCCGCCCATTACGGCACGGTGCAGGCGGCAGTCCTTGCGGTGGAAGCGGGCGCGGACATCGTCTTGATCAGCCACAGCCGCCAGCTGCAGGAGGGCGCTCTCGACGCGCTGCTGGAGGCGGTCCGCTCCGGGCGGATCAGCGAGGAGCGGATCGACGCGTCGGTCCGCAGGCTGCTTGCGCTGAAGCGGAAGCGGCTGGCCGCCGGGACGCCGGAGCTGCATGAAGCGGCGCTCCGCCTCGTCGGCTGCGAGGCGCACCGGCAGACGGCAAGGCGGATCAGCAAGGCCAGCGTGACGCTGGTCAAAGACGAGGAGCGGCTGCTGCCGCTCCGGCGCGTTCCGACGCTGGTGATCCATACGTCGGCCGTTGCGACTTCGATTGCCGACGAAGCCGTCGATATCCCGCATACGCTCGGGAAAGCGCTGACCGCACTGGGACTGGACGTCGTCGAACGGATCATTCCCGTGTCGCCGGACGGCGAGGCGCTGCAAGGGCTGTTGACGCAGGCCGAGCCGTTCGGGCAGGTTGTCGTGGGCACGTACAACGCTTCCTTTTATCCCGGGCAGGTGCGGTTGATCGAAGCGCTGCAGGCGCTTGGCAAGCGCCCGGTAGTGGTCGCGCTGCGCAATCCGTACGATCTGCGCGAATTCCCGGACGTATCGGCCTATGCGGCCGTGTACGAATCGAGGCCGCTCGCGCTGGAGAGCGCGGCCAAGGGACTGACCGGCGCGATTCCGATGCGGGGCAAGCTGCCGGTCGCGGTCAGTGAAGCCTATCCGGCGGGATGGGGGGCGGACGGGCGATGCTAGCGTCCTACTTCCGCAAACCGCAGCGGCTGGTCGTCGGGCTGATGTCCGGCACGTCGCTCGACGGCGTCGATGCCGCGATCGTCCGCCTCGAGGGCCAGGGGCTCGATACGAAGGTCGAGCTCGTTCATTACACCGCGGTTCCTTACGACGATACGCTGCGCGAGAAGCTGAAGGAGCTGTGCAGCCTGGACCGGTCGAATGTGGCGATGGTGTGCTGCATGAACTTTTACCTCGGCCGCATCTTTGCGGAGGCGGTGCGGCTGGCCGCTGCGGAAGCGGGGCTGCCGATGGACGAGATCGACCTCGTCAGCTCGCACGGCCAGACGGTGTGGCATATTCCCGAGGCCGACCCGAGCGAATGGTGTCAGGTCCGCTCGACACTGCAAATCGGCGATCTGTCGGTGATCGCCAAGCATACCGGCAAGCCGGTCGTCGGCGACTACCGGACCGCCGATATGGCGGTCGGCGGGCAGGGCGCGCCGCTCGTACCGTACGCCGATTTCATTCTGTTCCGGGATGCGGCCAAGGGCCGCATCGCGCAAAATATCGGCGGGATCGGCAACTGCACCGCCATCCCGGCCGGCGGTCTGCCGGAGGACGTCATCGCTTTCGATACGGGGCCGGGCAACATGCTGATCGACGAAGCCGTGTATCAGCTGTCCGGCGGGGCGAAGAGCTATGACGACGGAGGCGCTTGGGCAGCGCAAGGGCGGGCGGACGACTCGCTCGTAGACCGGATGCTGAGCCATCCGTACTTCGCGCTGAAGCCCGTGAAGACGACGGGCCGCGAAATGTTCGGCAAGCCGTACGCCGCAGAGTGGATCGGCGAATCGCGGCGGCTGGGGCTTGCGGACGCGGACATTGTCGCCACGTTCACGGCCTTCACCGCGCGTTCCATAGCCGCAAGCTACCGCGACTTCGTCTTCCCCGTCTGCCGGGCGGACGAAGTGATCGTGTCCGGCGGCGGGGCGCACAATCGGACGCTGCTGCGCATGCTTGCCGGGCTGCTGCCGGAGCAGCGGGTGCTCACGTCGGATGCGTTCGGCATCTCCGGCGATGCCAAAGAAGCGATCGCGTTCGCCTTGTTCGCGAACAATTTCCTGCACGGCATTCCGAACCAACTGCCGTCTGCGACCGGCGCTTCGCGTCCGGCCGTCATGGGCAAGCTCGCTTTGCCGGAATGACCGGAAACGGGCATTCTTCGTTGATCGGACCATAACATTTATGCATGGCTTACACATACAGCAAGCCTTTCTCAAGAGAACGTTTTGGGAAAGGCTTGCTGCTTTTTTTTGCCGCCAATTTGACGCATCGCACATAAAAAAGGAAAATGAATAATATTATTTCCATATTTTGCGAGGTTGCTCTTATGGATCAAAACGATTATTTAAAGCAAATTTACACACACCTGCAGGACGGCATCATTGTGATGGACCAGGAGCGCAGGATTGTGATGATGAATCCGTCGGCCGAACGGATTACCGGCTGGAGCGAAGGCGTGCACGTGCCGTACTGCTCCTATTGTCAAAGCAGAGCACTTGAGCCGGGGGAAGAACGCTGTTATCTGCTGGCTAAACGAGAGGTCCCGTACTTCCTGTCCTCTATGCCGACCTATGAAGGCGGTCTGGTGGAAATGGAAATGAGCACGGCCGTCATTTACGAGAATGCGGCGCAGAAGCGGCAGGAAGTACTGCTGGTTCTGAAGGATTTGACCGCCAAACGGAAGGAGGAAGAAGCGAGACTATCCAAAATGGTGCTGCAAAAGACGCTGGAAGCCCAGGAAAACGAGCGCAAACGGCTCGCTCAGGAGCTGCACGACGGTGTCGGGCAATCGTTATATTCCGTGTCGGTGGGCCTTCAGGCGATCCGCTCCCGGACAAAGCACCAGGAAGAGGTATGGGGGAGCTATATGCAGGAGATCGTAGACGAACTGGAAAAGGTCATCCGGGACGTCAAGCTCTATTCGCTCCAGCTTCGCCCCCATAGTCTGGACCGGCTCGGTCTCATTCCGACGGTGAACCATCTCGTATCCACCTTGAACAAAGCGCATCCCGGCCGGCAGCTGACGTTCAGCCACAGCCAAGTCGGCCACCGGCTGAAGCCGGCTCTGGAAATTCATCTGTACCGGATCATTCAGGAGGCGCTGCACAATGCTTTGAAATATTCGCAAGCCGCACTCATGGAAGTGATCTTGTACCGCGAAGGGGCCGAGCTCGTCTTAACCGTACAGGATAACGGCATCGGATTTATCCGCGATCGGGTGGAGGAAGGACTCGGGCTGAAGCATATGGAAGAGCGGGCCGGCCAAATGGAAGGGCGGCTGCACATCCGGTCCCTCCCCGGCGAAGGGACCGCCATCCAAGTCAGAGTACCGTACAAGGAGGCGGAAGAGTATGATACGCGTACTGTTGGTCGACGACCACACGATGGTCCGCAAGGGACTTCGGATGCTGCTGGAAGGTTACCCTGAGCTGGAAATCGTCGGCGAAAGCCAAGACGGCTATGAAGCGGTCGACATGACGGGACGGCTGCAGCCGGATGTCGTCGTGATGGACTTGTCGATGCCCAGCGGGCTGGACGGTTTCGCCGCTTGCCGGGAAATCCGCAGGCGGCATCCTTCCGTCAAGACGGTCATTCTGACCATGCACGACGAAGAGATTTTCGTCCGGCAGTCCGTTCAGGTGGAGGCCGACGGCTACATTTTAAAGAACAGTCATGGCGAGCTGCTGCACCAGGCGATTGTCGAAGTCGTTCAGGGCAAGCGCTTTTATAAAACTTCCGTTTCGGACGATACCGTCAGGCGGTGGATGTGTGCCGATGAGGAGCGGCATCCGTCTCCTCTCACGACCCGCCAGAAGCAGATCGTACGCCTGACCGTGCTGGGCTACGCCAACAAAGAGATCGCAGAGCAATTGTCCATCAGCGTCAAAACGGTGGAAAACCACAAAACGAACATCATGCAAAAGCTGGAGCTGGATACGAAGCACGAATTAATCCAATATGCGATCAAAAACAACTATCTGGAGCTGGCGCTTTGAACGGCGTCCGTAGGGGAGTTCCCCTATGGCGCAAGGAGCGGCCCGACAGTACACTGGCGTTGACGGAAATCGCACCGCAAGAACAGTATTCGGCATTCGAGGGGCAACCCTAATACTTAAGCGGGAGGATGATTATGACAGCTCCAGAGCATTATTCCGTTGTGATCGCAGGGGGCGGAACCGCCGGGATTTCCGTGGCGGCGCGCTTAGCCCGGGCTTCCCGGGCGCTCAGGGGACGAATCGCGCTGATCGATCCGGCGGCGAAGCATTATTATCAGCCTCTGTGGACCTTGGTCGGCGCAGGCGCGGCGAAGAAGGAGGAGACGGAGCGGGACATGGCCTCGCTCATCCCCGAGGGCGTCGACTGGATTCAAGAGGCGGTCGTGTCGTTTGCCCCGGAGGACAACCGGCTGCTGACGCAGCCGGGAAGAGCGATCAGCTACGATTGCCTTGTGGTGGCGGCAGGGCTGGAAATCGACTGGGGGCGGATCAAAGGCTTGAAGGAAGCTTTAGGCCTTGACGGCGTATGCAGCAATTACGCGTATGAGACGGTAGACAGCACGTGGGACGCGATCC
Source organism: Paenibacillus sp. A3 (assembly GCF_001399685.1). Lineage (GTDB taxonomy): Bacteria > Bacillota > Bacilli > Paenibacillales > NBRC-103111 > Paenibacillus_G. The sequence continues at coordinate 4,870 of NZ_JTHN01000154.1, read as the reverse complement.
GGAATTTTCAAGGCGGGACCGCGATCTTCACGCATCCGAATACGCCGGTCAAATGCGGCGGCGCCCCGCAAAAGATCATGTACTTGGCGGATGACTATTTCCGCAAATCGGGGGTGCGCGACCGGTCGAACGTTATATTCGCCTCGGCCAAGGACGTCATTTTCGACGTTCCCAAATATGCGCGCACGCTGGAGCAAGTCATCCGGCGGAAAAAGATCGAGACGAAGTACCGGACTCATCTGATCGAGCTGCGTCCGGGGGCCAAGCAAGCGGTGTTCGAGCATCTGGGCACGAAGGAGCAGGAAGTCCTCTCCTACGACATGATTCACGTTACGCCGCCGATGCAAGCGCCGGCGTTTATCCGCGAAAGTCCGCTCGCCGACAAGGGAGGCTGGGTCGACGTCGATCCTTCCACCTTGCAGCAAAAAGCGTACCCGAATGTGTTCGGCCTGGGAGATTGCTCGAATTTGCCGACGTCCAAAACCGGCGCCGCCATCCGCAAGCAGGCTCCGGTCGTCGAACGGAATGTGCTGGCGTTCTTGCAAGGCGAGCCGCTGAGCGCGAGCTACGACGGCTACACGTCCTGCCCGCTGGTCACCGGGTACAACCGGCTGGTGCTGGCCGAGTTCGATTATAACCTGACGCCGCAGGAGACGTTCCCGTTCGATCAATCGAAGGAGCGGCTCAGTATGTACTTGCTGAAGAAAAATCTGCTGCCCATCATGTACTGGAACGGCATGCTAAAAGGACGGATGTAGCGAGGCAAATGAAAGGGCACTGCCCAATAAGCAAATTTTAAAGGGGGAAGGAATATGCTGCTGCGGTATTTTTTCGATGAAAAACTGGCTCATGCCTCTTATCTGGTCGGCTGCCAAAGGACGGGCGAAGCGATCGTGATCGACCCCGGCCGCCATCCGGCGCCTTACTTGCGGACCGCCGAAGCGGAAGGGTTGCGCATTGTTGCCGCTACGGAAACCCATATTCATGCGGACTTCGTCTCGGGGGCCCGCGAGCTTGGCGTCGCGCATGGCGCAAAGCTGTATCTGTCGGACGAGGGCGGCGACGATTGGCGTTACCGGTACGCGGAAGAGGCGGAGTGCCGGCTTGTCAAGCACGGGGACCGGTTTGCGGTCGGCAACCTGTCGTTTGAAGTTCTGCACACGCCGGGCCATACGCCGGAGAGCATCTCGCTGCTGCTGACCGATCTCGGCGGGGGCGCCGACGAACCGATGGGCATTTTCACGGGGGACTTCGTCTTTGTGGGCGATGTCGGCAGGCCGGACCTGCTGGAAAAAGCCGCCGGACTTCGCGGCACGTCCGAGGCTGGAGCCCGGGCGATGTTCCGCTCTCTCCAGCGATTCAAGCGGCTGCCGGATTACCTGCAGGTGTGGCCGGCGCACGGGGCAGGCAGCGCGTGCGGCAAGTCGCTCGGCACGGTGCCGTCCTCCACCGTCGGCTACGAGAAGCGGTTTAACCCGGCGTTGTCTTATACGGATGAGGAAGCGTTCGTTCAGGCGCTGCTTGACGGCCAGCCTGAGCCGCCGCGCTATTTTGCCGTGATGAAGCAGGTGAACCGGAAAGGACCGGAGCTGCTGAGCCGTCTTGCGGCGGTGGCAGAATTGGCGTCGTTGGAAGCTGTGGCCGCCCTGCATGAGGCGGGCGCAACGGTGATCGACACCCGGCCTGCCCAGGAGTTCGCCAAAGGACACTTGGAGGGAACGGTCAACATTCCGTATAACAAATCGTTCCCGAACTGGGCCGGCTGGCTGATCGATTACGACCGTCCGCTGGCGGTATTGGCGAAGCCGGACCAATGGCCGGACATCTTGACCGCGCTCCGATCCATCGGCATCGACAACGTGGCCGGCTATATGGATGCGGGCAAGCTTCGCGCGGACGACTCCTCGCACCTGGAGTCGTATGCCGAAGCGACCCCGCCCGAGATGGCCGGGAAGGTGGAAGCGGGGGACGTGCATCTGGTGGATGTCCGAAGCTTAAGCGAATGGCAGGAAGGACGCATTCCCGGGGCGCAGCATCTCATGCTGGGCACTTTGCCTGGCCGCTTGAGCGAAATTCCCCGGGATAAGCCGGTCTTGCTGCAGTGCCGTTCAGGTGCGCGCTCGGCCATTGCCGCAAGCCTACTGCAGGCCGGTGGGATCAAAGAGGTGATTAACTTGAGCGGCGGGTATATCCGCTGGCGGGAAGAGGGATTGCCGCATGAAGACGGCTCGAAGCCGCTGGCAGCTGGGAACAAGTAAAGCGTATAAAACAGGGAAGGGGCATGGCGGGGCTGCGAAGCCCTCCATGTCCCTTTCTCTAAGGCGCGATTAACATTGATTTATTTATAACCGCCGAGCAAATAGTTGTAGAACGGCTCATCGACCCAAAAGCGGTAGGACTCCACTTTGGCGTCCGGACGAATCTTTTGCAGGCCGGATGCGATCTCTGCGGTTTTGTCCGACAAAGAGAACGTCTGCGCATAATAATGGCCTTCGGTCAGCTTATTGTTCGAGATTTCCTTGTACGCGTCAATCGGGGTGAACGAATAGTAGAGCGGCTGCCACCAGGAGCTGGCGATCAGGCCTTTGGCGTCTTCGCTGTTCTTTTTGGCGTATTGGAAAATCACGTCTTGAAATTTCGCTTTTTGCTCCGCCGTATCGAATTCGAAGGCAATGTCATATTCCTTCGCATAGGCGATGTAGTTGCCGTTCTCGATCTGCACGACCTTGTAGCTGTCCGTTTGCTTCGGCTCGCCCCACTCCTTCAGGTAGACGAAGGCTGACGTTTTCGGCTCCAGCTGCACTTTGGCATTCAAGCCCTCGCTGCGCAGCAGTCCGATCAGCTGCACGGCGTGCGTAATATCGTCGTGTCCGTAGGTGAGCGACAGCTTCGGATCGAAATTCGCGCTGTAGCGGGAATCCTTCAGATTGTAGCCGGTGATCAAGTTTTGCTTCAGCGCTTCGTCCACGACGGCTTGCAGCTCTTTCACCTGGATCAGATCCTGCGTTTGATATGCTTGGTACAGCTTGGCGAAAATATCCGCGTCGGCCACAGAGCCGATCGTGTGCTTGTAAGCGCCTTTGAACGACAGGACGCTGCCGAGCAGATCGGCGGCAAAATCGCCGGATGCCGCGTCGCCGAGTCCGAACGAGCTGTGCCATGCGGCAGGAAGCAGGCCCGTGTCCACGGCCGCCGCCAATTCCTGCGCCGCTTGCAGCGACAGTTTCGGATTGCCGGGGTATTCGATGCCGAGCTTGCGCAGCGCCGATGTGATTTTCGCTTCGGGGTATGTATAGGCGAGCTCCTTCAAATTAGCGGCTTTCAGCGCAATATAGACCGCCGCATCTTCCGTGAGGGGAGCTACCGCCTGCAGTGTTCCGCCCGACAAAAAGCCCTTCTCGGCCAAAGCCTGGGCGGCCGGGTACGCAGGGTCCTCGGGCTTCAGATCGTTAAACCGGTTCTCCCCGGCAGAGGTGCCGCCGAGCTTCAGCGCTTTCGCCACGTCCTGGATAAATTCGCCCTTCGTAGGCGCAGCCGTCAGCTCGATCTTGTACTGGTTCTGCAAAAAGGTTTTATAGGACGCCGCAGAGGGAGACGATACTGCCGCAGGAACGGTGGCCGCTTCCGCACGAACCGCGGTACCGCCGTACAGTCCGGAGTAGAGCAGAGCCGCCGATAAGCTGACGGCTGCGAGCGGGAATAACATTTTCTTTTTAGTAACGGAACGATGCATGGCGAAAAGCCTCCTCTAGCAAAGTTGTAAATTCCAATAGAAAAACTTGTATTTGGATCATACCTCCTCGGGTTGCCTCTGTCAATATCGGTTTAGGAAAAATGAAAAAAAGAAGAACCGTATTTTGGAATACGGTTCTCGTTCGTAATAGCGTTCAATTTTGTTCTTAATAACGAACTAATATACCTGAGTAATCGTGTAATCCGCCGCATTTTTGATCATCGGGGTATCCTCGCCGTTTTGTACGCGGACTGCGTCGTACGTCGTGTCGATCGTGACCCATTGCCCATTTAAGAAAACTTGATTCCACGCATGGTACGTCGTCGGAGCCGAGGCTTCATATCCCATAATCAAGCGGGTCGGGATATTTTGACTTCTGGCCATCGCCGCAAACAATGCCGCGTAATCGTAGCAAATTCCTTTCGACGAATCGTAAATGGCATCCAGATCAGGAATATAATCGGCTTTGACCGATTGAGCTTTCTCGTAATCGTATTGGATGTTGCGCGTGATGTAAGCATAAATTGCGGCCGTTTTTTCCATATCCGTCATGGCGGCGTTCGTCAGCTTGTTCATCTGGACGACGGCTTTCGTATTGTTGTTCCAGCTAATAAGCGGAATCGATTGGACGAAAACCGCATTTTCGTTATCCAATTTCAGCTCGATGCTTTCTTTCGAAACGACTTTATATTTATTATCGCTCATTAACTGCGCGATCAGGACGCTATACGTGCCATTGCCTCGCTGCAGCGGATAGTGTGCCCCGTTCGTCAGGGTATAGTCGTAGTTATCATTGCCCTTCGAGATTCGAACAATCGTCTTCGTATCGGTATTTTGCGTGTAATTTACCGCGATGAGCCCTTTATCCAGAGCGGTTCGGTCGATTTGGTAGTTTTCGGCGGTTGCGGCATATGTTCCTTTTGGTGCTGCCAGCAGCAAAGTTGTGATGAATGTCATCGCCAAAAGCTTTTTGAACATAAAAAAGCTCTCCTTTCGGTAACTGGCTGCCATCTTAGTTACCAAACTAAGGAAGGCCCTGTAGCTTTGCGTCCCCAACTTTCGTTAGGTTTGCCTTTATCGGTTGAAAGCACCGAAAATATTTTTTTATGCTTCTAGCATACCATACTATTGTTTCTC
>NZ_JTHN01000153.1 GCF_001399685.1 Paenibacillus sp. A3 | reverse complement strand
GTGGGGTATCCACTGGAGAAGCGATAGCGGCCGCCTTTGTCATCGGGAAATATCCGCTAATAAGTGGTTTCCAATCAAATTTCCCGATGACAACAGCGGTCGGAAGTGGATACCCCACCCCCACGTAACCTCTATTACCTCAATTTTTCAACAGGCTCTACCGTCCGCTTTACGTGGACGGTGCTTTCCGCTTCCTCCTACGATCCGAACTGCGCCTGATGAAGCCGGCTGTACACGCCTCCCGAAGCAACCCAGCTCGTCATGACGCCCCTGCTCGGTAACCCCTTCCTCGGTCACGACGACAATCCGGTCGGCGCTGCGGATCGTGGCGAGCCGGTGGGCGATGACGAGCGTCGTGCGGCCGACGGACAGCTCGGCGAGCGATTGCTGGATGGCCGCTTCCGTCTCGGTGTCGAGCGCCGAAGTCGCTTCGTCGAGAATAAGGATCGGCGGATTTTTGAGGAACATCCGCGCAATGGCGAGCCGCTGCTTTTGACCGCCGGACAGCTTCACGCCGCGTTCGCCGACGGGCGTCTGCAGGCCGAGCGGCAGCGAGCGGATGAAGTCCTCCAGCTTCGCCCGGCGGGCGGCGTCCCAGATTTCCGCATCCGTCGCGTTCAGCTTGCCGTAAGCGATATTGTCGCGCAGCGTGCCGGAGAATAGAAACACGTCCTGCTGCACGATCCCGATATGCTGCCGGAGCGACGAAAGCTTCATCTTCCGGATGTCCAAGCCGTCGATGGCAATGCTGCCGGATTCGATTTCATAGAAACGGGGCAGCAGGCTGCACAGCGTCGTTTTGCCCGCGCCGGACGGTCCGACGAAGGCGACGGTTTCCCCGGCCTGAATCGAAAGGTCGATATTTTTCAGCACCTTGGCGTGATCCTCGTACCCGAACGTCACCTTCTCGAAAAGGATATCCCCGCGTACCCGGTCAACCTTTACGGCATCCGGGGCATCGGCGACGTCCGGCTCCGTATCCATAATTTCGATAAACCGTTTGAATCCGGCCATCCCTTTCGGATAGCTTTCCAGGAACGCGTTGATCTTCTCAATCGGCTTGAAGAAAATATTGATCAGCAGCAAAAAGCCGACGAACTCCCCGTAAGACAGCTCCCCTTGAACGACGAACCAGGCGCCGCAGATCAGCACGAACAGCGAAATCAGCCGCATCAGCAGGTACATGCCGGAGGAGCTGACCGCGATGATTTTATAGGAGCGGAGCTTCGCCTCCCGGAAATTGCTGTTGCTCGTCATGAATTTGTCCATCTCGTGCTCCTCGTTCGTGAACGTCTGCACGACACGGATGCCGGTTACGCTGTCTTCCACCTGCGCGTTCACGTCGGCGATGTCCGAGAACATCCGCTTGGCGGCCTTAACGAGCTTCATATTGCAGACGACTATGAGCCAAATAAGCAGAGGCACGATCAGGAACGTGAGGCAGGCCAGCTTCCAGTTAATGAACAGCATCATCGTGAACGCGCCGCAAAGCGTCATGATCGCAATAAACACGTCCTCCGGGCCGTGATGGGCCATTTCGCCGATTTCGAACAAATCGTTCGTCATGCGCGACATGAGATGGCCCGTTTTGTTGTTGTCGAAGAAGCGGAACGACAGCTTCTGGATATGGCCGAACAGCTGCCGGCGCATGTCGAATTCGATGTTGATGCCGAGCCTGTGGCCCCAATACGTAACGATATACTGCAGCCCCGTACTGGCAAAATACAGCACAAGGAGGCCGGCGCACGCTGCGACGATCAGCCCCCAATCCTTGCCGGGCAAGAGCTTGTCGACGATCAGCTTGACCGCCAGCGGAAAGCAGAGCTCCAGCAGCGCGGCCAGCACGGCGCAGGAGAAGTCGAGCACGAACAGCTTCTTATATGGCACATAATAGCTGAAAAAACGGCGAACCATGTCCTCACACTCCAATAATCTTTTACGACGACGATTTTATTTTCAGGTGACATTATATAGTCGGATCAGTAACGGCACAAGAGAAAAAAACATTATAAACGCTTTCATCCTCCCGCTCGAAGGGCCAAATTCCGATTGACACCTTCGAAAGCGCGGTGGTACTATGAAAGTGTCAATTATATAAAACCTTGGTTTATTATATAAAACCAACTGCATTTTGGAGGAAGCATGGACAAGAAATATTGGGTACCTGCCCTCGAAAAATCCAACCTTGTGCTCCAAGCGATCTCGGAGCAGCCCTCCAGCCTGAAGTTGATCGATCTGTCGAAGCGGCTCGGGATCAACAAAAGCTCGATGTTTTCCCTGCTTGCCACGATGGAAGCGCTGGACTGGGTCGTACGGGAGGATGACGCGACGTATTCGCTAGGGTCTAAGCTGGGCTACATTGGAAACGCTTTTTTCAAGCAATTCAGCTTGATCGACCGGTTCCGCAAGGAAGCATCCGTCACCAAGCACGTCATCAAAGAGACGATTCAGCTGGCGAAGCTGGAACGGAACGAGGTGCTTTATTTGGCGAAGGAAGAGATGCCTTCCCCGGTGCGCTTATCGTCGGAGCCCGGGATCAAATATCCCGCTCACGCGACGGCGCTGGGCAAGGCGATGCTGGCCTGGGTCGCCGAGCCCGAGCTCGGGACGCTGTACGCTTCGGAAACGCTCGATCCGTGCTTGACGCCGCATACGCTGCAGAAGCGCTCCGACCTGGTTCGCCAGCTTGAGGACGTGCGGACGAACGGCTATGCGTTCGACTTGCAGGAAGCGGTCATGGGCTTCTGCTGTGTAGCCGCCCCGGTTCGTTCCGGCGACGGGAAGGTCGTCGCGGCAATCAGTTGCTCCATGTTCCAGCATGAATGGGAGGAGAAGCGCGAACTGGCCCGGCATGAAATATGTGCGCTCGCCGAGAGGCTGTCGCAGTATCAAACCACCACTTAACCGAAGGATGTGAACCCTGTGAGATTGCACAATAAGGTAACGCTCATTACCGGGTCTGGCTCGGGCATCGGGAAAAGCACGGCACAGCTGTTCGCCCGCGAAGGCGCGACGGTCATCGTCAACGATTTGGCGGAGGATAAAGGGCAGGAGACGGTCGAAGAAATACGTCAGATCGGCGGAAACGCGCTGTTCGTGCAAGCCGACGTGACGAATCCCGAGTCCGTTCAAGCGCTGGTGGATACCGTCATCTCCAAGTACGGCCGGATTGACGTGCTGTTCAACAATGCCGGCATCAGCGGCGTGGGGGCGATCCACGAAGTGGAGCCCGAGGCATGGGACCGCGTCATGACGGTCAATATCCGCGGCACGTTCCTGCCGTGCAAGTATGTCTTGCCGCATATGATGCAGCGCAAGGAAGGCTCGATCATTAACATGTCCTCCTGCATCGCCGAAATCGGGCTGGCGCGCAGGGCATCGTATTCCGCGACCAAAGGAGCCGTGCTGGCGCTGACCAAATCGATGCAGGTCGATTACGCGCCATACAACATCCGCGTAAACGCGCTGCTGCCGGGCACGATCCTGACGCCGTTCGTGGAAAATTATTTGCGGAACTCCTACGACAATCCGGAGGAAGCTTACGAATCGCTTAAAAAACGTCAGTTGAGCGGCGACCTGGGACGTCCGGACGACGTGGCCAAAGCGGCGCTGTTCCTCGCTTCGGACGAATCGAAATTCATGATGGGCTCCCCGCTGTATATCGACGGGGGCGTCGTATTCGGCAAAAACGCGTAACGCATCGTTTTAAGATCAGGCCTACAATAAGCCAAGGAGGCATATTCGAATATGAAACTGCTTACTTTTATCGAAGAGGGACAGGAACGGCTCGGCGTCAAGACCGACCGGGGCATCGTACATATCACTAAAGCGCTCGCAGCGGTCCCTGCCGGAAACGCAGACGTGCCGCAGACGGTGCACGAAGTCATCGAAGGCGGCCCTTTCGCGGTTACGGCGCTGCAAGCTTACGTGGACCAAGCGCTGGCAGCCGGCGGCAGCGAGGCGTATGTGCTGGACGAAGCGGGGATCACTTACGGCCCGTGCGTCCCGCATCCAAACAAAATCATCTGTGTCGGGTTGAACTACCGCAAGCATGCGGAAGAAACGAACGCGCCGATTCCGCAGTATCCGATCCTGTTCAACAAATTCAACAATACGTTGACGGGTCACGGACAGGACGTGCCGCTGCCGGTCAGCGTGACGAGCAAGGTAGACTACGAGGCGGAGCTGGTCATCGTGATCGGCAAGAAAGCCAAGTATGTCTCCAAAGAAGCGGCGCTGGATCACGTGTTCGGCTACTGCAACGTGAACGATTTGTCTGCCCGCGACCTGCAGATGCGCACCCAGCAATGGCTGCTCGGCAAGTCGTGCGACGGCTTCAGTCCGCTCGGGCCTTATCTGGTGACAGCCGATGAAGTCGGCGATCCAAACAACCTTGCCATCCGCTGCATCGTGAACGGCGAAGTGCGCCAGAACTCCAATACGTCGGACATGATCTTCCATTGTGACGAAATCGTCAGCTACATTTCGCAGCATATGACGCTGGTACCGGGCGACGTCATTTTGACCGGCACCCCGGAGGGCGTTGTCCTCGGATATCCGGAGGAGAAGCAGGTTTACCTGAAAGACGGCGACGTCGTCACGATTGAGATCGAGAAGTTGGGCTCGCTGACGAACCGCATGGTTAACGAGCAGGCGTAACGGCAGCGGACAAAAGGAGGAACGACGGATGGCAGGACCGATTATTGCAGGCGCGGACGCGCTCGTGATGGACCCGCGCGACCATGTGGCCACGGCGATCAAAGATTTGAAGCAGGGACAGCGGATCACCTTCCGGGTGCAGGAGCAAGTCCGGGAAGTAACGCTGCTGGACGACGTCCCGTTCGGACATAAAATTGCGATTCAAGACATCCCGGCCGGTACAGATATCCGCAAGTACGGCGAAGTGATCGGGCGGACGACCACCCAGATCCTTGCAGGGCAGCATGTTCACGTGCATAACGTGGAAGGCATCCGCGGTCGCGGAGATCAGGCGAAAGCGTGAGAAGCGAAGGGAGAACGAATACTCATGAATCACATGATGGGCTATAGAAGACCGAACGGCGACGTGGGCATCCGCAATCATTTGCTTATTATCCCGACCGTCATTTGCGCCAACCAAGTGTGTACCCGGATCAACCAGATGGTTCCGGACACGGTAGCGATTCCCCACCAGCACGGCTGCAGCCAGATCGGCGCGGACAAAGACCGCACCTTCGACGTGCTGGCGGGAACCGGCCGCAATCCGAACGTCGGCGGCGTCATCATCATCAGCCTCGGCTGCGAGGTCGTCGACCCGCATGCGCTGGCCGACGCGATACGCCCGACGGGCAAGCCGGTCGAAGTGTTCGACATTCAATCGGTCGGCGGTTCCGTGAAAGCGATCCAGCACGGGGTGGAAATCGCGCGGAAAATGCGCGCCCAGCTCGATGAAATGAAGCCTGAGCCAGTACCTTTCAGCGAGCTGATTATCGGGGTCAAATGCGGCGGCTCGGACGCGACCTCGGGGCTCGCTTCCAATCCGGCGCTCGGTGCGGCGGCCGATTCACTCATTCAGCAGGGCGGCGGTGTCGTGATCGGGGAAACGACGGAAATTATCGGCGCCGAGCATGTGCTCGCTTCGCGCTGCGCCGCACCGGACATTTCGGAGAAGCTGTACCATATCGTCGACCGCTTCGAGAAGGAAGTCGAGCGGATGGGCGCCGACATGCGGGGCGGCAATCCGAGTCCGGGCAATATTGCCGGGGGACTGACGACGATCGAGGAAAAATCGCTCGGCTGCATCAGCAAATGCGGCACCGCGCCGATCAAAGGCGTTATCGAGTATGCCGAGGACATTCCGAAGCACGGGCTTTATTTTATGGATTCGCCGGGCAACGACATCGAATGCGTCTCCGGGATGGCGGCAGGAGGCGCGCATCTGGTTTGCTTTACGACGGGACGGGGGACGCCTACCGGAGCTGCCGTCATTCCGGTCATCAAAATTACCGGCAACAAGCGGATGTTCGAGAGAATGTCGGACAACATGGACGTCGACGTCAGCGATATGCTGGAGGGCACGCTCAGCCTGGAGGAGGCAGGTCAGGTCGTCTGGGAAGAAATTCAAGCGGTCGCAAGCGGCAAGCTGACGAAGGCGGAAATTTTGGGCCATACCGAATTTAGCATCAACCGGATCGGACCGAGCTTATAAGCTTATTACACAACGGAGGAGGCAAGGATTTATGGGAAGATTGGCAGGACGGGTAGCGCTCGTCACAGGGGCCAGCCGGGGCATTGGAGAAGCGATTGCCCTTCGTTTGGCGGAGGAAGGCGCTCATATCGCCATTAACTTCACTTCCGAGCGTTCACGCCCGCTGGCAGAGAACGTGAAGAAGCAGGCGGAAGCGCACGGCGTCAAAGCGATGGTAGTTCAAGCGGACGTGGGCAGCAAGCAGCAGGTGGAAGACATGTTCCGGCAGGTGCAGGAGCAATTGGGCGATGTGGAAATTCTCGTCAACAACGCCGGGATCGCGCCGTTCGAGCCGTTCTTGAAATGTACGGAGGAGACGTGGGACCGGACGTATAATACGAACGTCAAATCGATCTTCCTCTGTTCGCAGTTGGCGGCGAAGTCCATGATCGCAAAGCGCTACGGCAAAATCGTCAACGTCTTGTCGACCGCCAGCCTCGTCGTCACGAGTCCGGTCATTCCGCATTACCAATCGTCCAAAGCGGCAGCGAACATGCTGACGAAGGGAATGGCGATCGAGCTTGGCAAGTACAACATTAACGTCAATGCGGTCGGCCCGAGCACGGTCGATACCGACATGTGCACGGACTATTTGGCCGACGATGCGATCCGGGCCAAAGAAATCGAAGCGAATCCGATGAAGCGTCTCGGCACCGCCCGCCAAATCGGGGATGCCGTGGTATTCCTGGCCTCCGAGGAAGCGATGCAGGTCAACGGCCATCTGCTGATGGTCGACGGCGGTCTGACCGTCAAAGCCGCCCAGCCGGAAGATCATATGGAGCACTAATAGCTGGCAAGAATTGAGCCCTCCGCAAGCCGGGGGGCTTTTTGGCACACCGCGCCATTGGAATATCCCCATGAGCAGCGCACCTAACGACTCTCCGTATTTCCTAATATATGTTTAAATATTACACGAAACGACACCAATCGACATCAAATCTAATAATCTCCTAATATTTAACTGAAACTTTTATAAATATTCGGAGCTATAGTAGAGATATCAAGCGGAGGTGATTGGTATGAAAGACATGCAGCTGCTTCATCAGGGGAAAGTTTACAAGGGGCAAGTGTCCTATGAAGGTTCGGACTTAATGGAGGTTTCCTGCACGGAGCCGTCCTCTTTTACAGGCGGGGAATCCGTCATCTGCTTTGATTTTCAGAAGAGAGTGCAAATGCGCGTGCTGCAGGTTTCCAAATCCAAGCTGATTTTAGTGCCGGCGGATTCGGAAATTTTCAATATACAAGCGAGACCGGATGCCGTACTGGACGATATGTACCGCGACGAGAATCTGGCGTTTCCCAGCTTCAAGCTGAATACGTACGGCACGCTGATCGACGATTTCCGCACGATGGCGGTTCGCTTTTGCCGGATCAGCCGTCTCGGGTTCGGATTTGAAATTAACGAGTTCTCCGTCAAAATGAACCATGTCTACGACACGATGATCATGTGCGACGAAGAAACGATTCATCCGAAGGTCGTGGTCCGGTACGCCCATATTCAAGAAAAAACGATCCGCTACGGCGCCGAAATTCATAGCATCTCGGCCAAAGACTTGAACAAGCTCCGCTTCTACATCGTGACGCAGCAGTTTATGGCGCAATAAGCGATCTTCCCGAAAAAACAATCCGGCTGTTCCGTTCAATCAAAGACGGAAGCAGCCGGTTTTTTTGTCGCGCGATTAGTTATGCAATTCTCTTCCTTGGACCCAGACGCGTTCAAGGTCAAGCTCCGGCGTGACGAGCAGCAGATCCGCCTGTTTGCCGGTTTCGATGCTGCCGGTTTCCTCCAGCAGCCCGAGCTGTTTCGCCGGGTTCCAACTGGCCATCCGGCTGGCTTCTTCGACGCTGACTCCGACCGTGCCCACCACATAGTGGAAGGCGCCAATCATCGTCAGCGTGCTGCCTGCGAGGCTGTCGCCGTCGCGAAGCCTCGCGACGCCGTCCTTCACCACGACGGCCAGACCGCCGAGTTCAAAATCGCCGTCCCCGAGACCCGCGGCGGACATGGCGTCGGTGATCAGCAGCAGATTGTCGCTGCGCTTCGTTTGGGTCAGCAGCCGGATGCAGGCCGGATGAACGTGGTGTCCGTCGGCGATGACCTCCGCGCAGATCTTGTCCTCGGTCAGCACGGCGCCGACAACGCCGGGCTCGCGGTGGTGCAACCCTTTCATCGCGTTGAACGTATGCACGGCATGGCTCAGCCCATGCTTGACCGCTTCGCCGATTTGCGCATAGGTCGAATCGGTATGTCCGCAGGCGACGACGATGCCTTGTCCGGCAAGGAAGGCAATGACCGGCAAAGCTCCTTCGGTTTCCGGAGCAAGCGTAACGAGACGAATCAAGCCCGGATAGCGGCTGGTCCAATCCTTCACCCATTCGAGCTTCGGCGTGACGATAAAGTTCGGATTTTGCGCGCCGGGCCATTTCGGACTGATGAACGGTCCTTCCAGATGCACGCCGGCCAATTGCGCGTACGGCATCCCTTTTTCCCGGTACGCCTTGACGCTCTCCAGCACTTGGCCGATCGCTTCGGGAGAGCCGGTTACCGTGGTCGCCAGCATCGTGGTCGTCCCGTGGCTGGAGTGAAAGCGGGTAATATTTTCAAGCGATTCGATCGTTCCGTCCATGAAGTCGCTGCCGTAGCCGCCGTGCACATGCACGTCGATGAAACCGGGCAGAAGCCAGCTTCCGCGGGCGTCGATTTTCGTGCCGGCCGCTTCGGCCAGCGCTTCGTTCAGCTCGGCCATCGAGCCGAGCGCTTCAATTTTACCGTCCTTGACCGCGGCATACCCGGCAGGAATCACTGCATCCGGTGTGACAACTTTGGCGTTAACGATCAGGGTATCCCATGCTTCGCGACTCATTTTAACAGGCCTCCTGCTTCGGAATCCAACAATACGACCACGTGCGGATGCGTCTGCAGCAGCGAGGCCGGGCAATCCGTCGTGATCGGGCCTTGCAGCGCCCGTTGTACGATTTCTGCCTTATCCGCGCCGCGGACGACGAGCAGAATCATTTTCGCTTTCAAAATCGTTCCGACGCCCATCGTCAGGGCGTGCGTCGGCACTTGCTCCGGCTTGTCGAAAAACCGTGCATTCGCATTACGCGTCGATTCTTTCAGCTCCACGAGATGCGTGCCGCCTTCGAGCGTAACGTCCGGCTCGTTGAAGCCGATGTGCCCGTTATGGCCGAGGCCTAGCAATTGCAGGTCGATCTGCCCGTACTGCTCCAGCAGGCTGTCGTAGCGGGTGCATTCCGCCTGAAGATCCGGTGCGATTCCGCTTGGAATATGGCATTGCTGCGGGGGAATGTCGACGAGACCGAGCAGGTGCTCCTGCATGAACGTATAATAGCTGGCCGGATGCCCCGGCTCGAGACCGACGTATTCGTCAAGATTGAACGCCGTCGCTTTGGCGAAGCTGACCAGCCCTTGCCGGTGCGACTCGACAAGCTCCCGGTAAATGCCGATCGGCGTGCTGCCTGTCGCAAGACCGAGCACGGCTCTCGGATTCGTTTGCAGCAGTCCGGTAATGATGCCGGCGCCGGCTTTGTTCAATTCTTCTTGCGTGCGGAAAGTTAAAATGTTCATGGCTCATCTCCCTTTTTCTTTGCGGTATTTTTTCACTTCTTGAAACGATTGCTCCAGAAGCGGAACATAATCGTCAAAGTGCAAGCTGAGCAGAGCGGTAAACAAGATGTCCACCACGTGCAGCTGAGCGATCCGCGAAGCCATATCCCCGCGGCGCATGCCTTCCTCCAGCGAGGATGCGTACAGCCGGATGTCCGCAAGCTGCGAAATCCGGTTGGCGCCGAACTTGGTCAGCGAAATCGTCGTGGCTCCCCGCTCCTTGGCGCACAAGAGGGCGTCGAGCGTCTCGGGGGTTTCGCCGGAATAGGAGAAAGCGAACGCCACATCACCCTCGCCGAGGCTCGTCGCCGACGTAATCTGCATGTGGGAATCGGACCAGTGCTGCGCCATTTTGCCGATGCGCACCAGCTTTTGCTGGCAATCGTACGCGACCATCCCCGAGGTCGCCATCCCGTACAGATCGATGCGCCGTGCGTCATGCAGCGCATCCACCGCCCGCTGGACCTCCGTGAGGTCGAGCTGCCGCGTCGTATCCGAGATTGAACGGAGATGGTTCGTTTCAATCGCCTGGGCGATGCTGTGAAGCGTGTTCCCCGCGACAATGTCCTGGTAGGAAGGCTTCGCCGGAACAGGCTGGACGAGCTCGGCGGACAGCTTCATGCGAAAATCCCCATAGCCCTTGAACAGCAAGCTGCGGCAAAAACGGGACACCGTCGCAGCGCTCGTTCCCGAGCGTCCGGCCAGCTCCGTAATGCTCAAATGAACGGCCTCGTGGGCATGCTCCAAAATGAATTGCGCGAGAATTTGTTCCTTCGGATTCATGTGGTGCTGCTGTTCCCGTAAGGCTTGCAGAATACCGGACATCAGATCACCTGTTTTGCAAAGATTTTGTAAATCATTTTCTTCATACCGATAAAAATGATGAAAAATATTTTCTTCTTCATCATAGCCAATATCACTAGTTTTCGCAACTGTTTTCGGCCTAAACCCGGCAGCGTCTAACGACTTGCAAATCCTTGCGGTTGGAGGAACCGGTTTCTAAAATTATGACAATATTCACCCACAGGGGCAGTAAAATAAGGTAAAATAAAGTAATAGCCTCATAGAGCAATCCCTGTGATTTGTACGGAAGGAGTGAAGCACAAGTGAATGTTGTCGACCGGGTCGACGTTTCAGATTTTTATTTTCATGCAAGCTTCAAAAGAAAAGGAATGCTTTGGATTCTCGCAATCATCGTCTGCCTCAGTCTGCTGCTGTCGCTTCCGGGACGCAGTCAGGCGTACGGTCAGGACGGGTCGAATACGATGTTCGTTTCCGTATCCTCCTCTTATTCGCATACCGTTGCCGTTCGGGAGGACGGAACCGTATGGACATGGGGGGCGAACGATTTCGGGCAGCTCGGCTACGATACCGGCGGGGCCGACCAACCGTATCCGCGGCAGGTTCCGGGGATCACGAACGCCTCGGCGGCCGCTGCCGGCGGCAATCCGACGGAGAGCGCCAAAAGCGCGTTTACATTGGTGCTGACCAGCGAAAACGGGGTCAAAAGAGTGAAGGCCTGGGGAAGCAACAACAAGTATCAGCTTGGCGACGGGACGACGAACGGAAGAACCGCTCCCGGGAACGTCAAGCTTGGCGCGGGCTATGACCTGGAGGCGGAACCGGTAGCGGGCATGGCCGCCGGTTACGATCACGCTGCGTTGCTGTTCGCCGACGGAAAAGTAGCGGCGTGGGGCGACAATACCTACGGGCAATTGGGCAGCGGGGATCAGGCGCCAAGCGGTTTTCCGGTTTTTGTGAAAAACAAGGAGGGCACAGGGGATCTCACGGGGATGAAAGAGATCGCTTTAGGCGCTTACCACAGCTTGGCCCGGTCGACAGACAAAACCGTGCTGGCCTGGGGCCGCAACAACAAAGGACAGCTCGGCGACAACACGACGACCGACAAGCGCTTGCCGGTGGAGGTGGTCCGGTCGGAAACGTTAGGCGACATGCTGACGAACATTTACGGCATTTCGGCGGGGAACGAGCATTCGGTCGCCAAGGGCGACGGGCAGAGCGTCTACGTTTGGGGCAGCAACGAGCATGGGCAGTTGGGCATCGGCCCGACCGTAGGCCATCGAAGCTACGCCAGCCGCATGATAACGGAGAGCGGCAATCCGGTCGGAGACGCGAGGGGCGCGGCGGCCGGCGGCGATCATACGCTGCTCATTCGCGGGGACGGAGAGGCTGCTCCGCGCACGTTGTACGTCACAGGGCTTAACGATTTCGGGCAGGCCGGTCGTCCGGATCGTTCCAACGCTGCCTATCCGATTGCGGTTCCGCTGCCGGGGACCGGAGGTTCCGGAACGGGAACGGGGCAAATCGACGGCATTGTCGGCGGAGCGAAAGCGACCTATGTGCTCTCAAGCGAAAACAAGCTGTACGGTTTGGGAGATAACCGCCGCGGCCAGCTCGGAACGGGGAAAACGATGGCTCCGGAGTACAGCGCGGCCCCAATCGAACTCGATTTGTCCCCAATCAAGTCATTGACCGCAACGAACGGAATTCCCGTTCAAAAAGTAACTAACCGTGAAGGTACGGGAGCCTACAGCCTTCGTCTTCCTCGCGAAACGAATGCTGTGGCCCTCGATATGGTGCTGAGCCATTCCGGGATGACCGTCGAAAAAGTTTCAGCGGGCTCCTCCGGCGCAACGACATCTTATTCCGGAAACCGGCTTTCCATCGGGCAACTGCCTGTTGGGAAAAGCAGCATTACGTTCGAAGTGGCCGACTCAGTTACCGGAACCAAGGTTCCTTATGAAATTACGATTGTGAGGCAGCCCGCCGCGGGCGATTCCTTAACGTTGTTGTCTGTTGGCGACATCGTTACCTACGCCGGAAAGCAATGGCTGATGATAGACCCTGCGCGCCGGATCATGGTCTTGAAGCCGGGGACGCAGGTCGCCAGCCAATATTGGAATAATGCCTATAAAAGCAATATATTTAATGCCGACAATCCGGCTCATCGCTTCGATCCGGCAGCGGAAGGCTCCGTAGGCAAGTATTTGAACCAGGATTTTTACAACAGCCTGGGCGAAACGAAGCGATGGATTGCCGCTTCGCCGTTCGATATCAAGACCTATGACTTTGTGAACTATCAACTGGTGGAAAAGGGTTCGTTTACCGTTAACGCGAATGTCGGACTTTTGAGCAAAGATCAGTTTGCCAAATTATCAGGACTCATAAATCCCAAGCTGCTTTCCGGTCACTGGTTGATCAATCCGCTGAACGATGCTCAAGCGAACAAAGCGTATCCGCTGTTTGTCAACGCCGAGGGCGAGGCGTGGTTCGATAACCGGGATCAGGAGGACAACGGCACGCGTTCGGTGCTGCCGGTGATCGCTCTGAAGGAAGGCGTCGTGCTAACGGGCGGATCGGGTTCGGACGGGCAGCCGTATGAAATCACCTTGAACGAGATGAGCATTTCGTACGCCAACGCTCCCTTGACCTACAAACCGGATACCCGGACGTACTCGCAAAGCGTGCCCGGGAATGTGACTCAAGTGCAGCTCGGCGTTACGCTGTACGATCCGAATGCGACGTTCTATGTCCCGTCCACGGTGACCGGGGTAACCTACGACGTGTACGGGCGGACGATTACGGTATCGGATCTCATCGAGAACCAGACGAGATCGTTTTCCGTTGTCGCGAAAATCGGGAGCGGCTTTACAAGCAGCTTCCATGTGGAGGTCACCCGGCAATCCGGTCCATCCGGGAATACGGTTCTTCGTTCCGTAACTTACAATTCGGCTCCGCTTGTACGGGTCGCAGCCGATCAATATCTGTTAACCGTTGGTCCCGAGACGGACGCCGTAAGCTTGCAGATCGTTCCGGACGATCCGAAGGCACAGCTGGCGCTTAGAAATCAGCAAGCCAACGTCGAATGGAGCGGCGGCATGCTGCATGCAAAATCGCTCATTTTGGGACAAAGGCTTCCCGTCGAGCTGCAAGTGACGGCCGAGAACGGAAATACGGCATTATACACCATCTTTATCGACCGGGTAAGACCTCATTTACCGGTCGTCACCGATTTGGATTCGGCTATGAAAGCGATCCGCGCTCAAACGGACGTTACCGGCGAAGGCAAGTTCGACCGGGACGATGTGCTCTTTATTTTGAAGATGATTCATCCGGTTTACATGAAAGTGCCGGATTCCTCAAATTCGCTTGCCCCATAAACTGAAAACGGCCGTTTCCCGTGCAGCGATGCATAGGAAACGGCCATATTGTCGTTGCTAAAATGCCGCGATTAATCTGTAAACAGCTTCCGCAAATTGTCCCCGTATGGAGCCCGGACGATGCCTTTTTCCGTTATAATGGCGGTCACGTACTCGTTCGGCGTCACGTCGAACGCCGGGTTGAACACCTTCACGCCCTGCGGCGCGGTGCGCTTGCCGAACCCTTGCGTAATCTCGTCCTCGTGCCGCTCCTCGATCGGAATATCGGCTCCGGTCGGCGTGTTCAGGTCGATCGTCGACATTGGGCACGCGACGTAGAACGGAATGCCGTGGGCTTTGGCCAGCACGGCGACGCTGTAGGTGCCGATCTTGTTGGCGACGTCGCCATTGGCGGCTACGCGGTCGGTACCGACGATGACCGCCTGTACCCAGCCCTTCGCCATGACGGCGCCGGCCATGTTGTCGCAGATGAGCGTCACGTCGACACCCGCCTGCTGCAGCTCGAACGCCGTCAAGCGCGCTCCCTGCAATACCGGACGGGTTTCGTCCGCGAACACTTTAAGCGTGATGCCTTTCTCCAGCGCCAGGTACATCGGCGCCAGCGCCGTCCCGTACCTGGCCGTCGCGAGGCCGCCCGCGTTGCAGTGCGTGAGGACACCCATGCCGTCCTCGAACAAAGACAGCGCGTGCTCGCCGATCAAGCGGCACGTTTCCTCGTCCTCGGCCTGGATGGCCCGGGCCTCGTCCAGCAGCGCTTGCTGCGCGCTCTCCACCGTCGTCTCCTCCGGTGCGGCTGCGCCAAGCAGCGCCTCGGCCCGCGCCCGCATCCGGTCCAGCGCCCAGAACAAATTCACCGCCGTCGGACGCGACGTTGCGAGGTAATCGCATTGGCGGTTCACCTCCGCCAACAGCGCGTCCCGGCTTCCGGAGAAGCTCCGTACGCCGAGGTAGACGCCGAACGCCGCCGCGATCCCGATGGCCGGCGCGCCGCGGACGGCAAGCTGCTTGATCGCATCCCAGACTTGCTCAGAGGTCGTCAGCTCCAAATAGACGATTTCGTCCGGCAGGAGCCGCTGGTCGAGCAGATCCAAGCGGTCCTCCAGCGAATTCCAACGGACCGATTGCAGCCAGTCCGCTTGTTTGGTTTGTTCCGTAGTCATGGTACAGCACTCTCCTTTATCTATTTCACGGCCTTCTCGGCGATTTCGATCATTTCTTCGATGGAAGACCCCTGCCGGTTATATTTAATGAGCGACGTCCCGATGGCGAGCGCCAGCCGCTGGGCGCGCTCTTTAGCCGCTTCGTCTTGAATTTGATTGATGTCGGCCACCTGCGCCAGGCCGTGCACGCGGCGCACCATCTTGCTGCCGGTGAAGCCGAACGTGTCGCGCAGCACTTCTTTCATGTACCAGTCCTGATAGCCCGGCGTCCGTGCGATCCGGTCGTTACCATGCTCGTTCCACAGCGCCCGGAACTCGCGGTCGAACGTCTCCCATACGTCGCGGATTGTGCCCGTCAAGTAGCCGCGGAAATCTTGGCGCGAAGCCTCGTCCTCGCCCCAGCCTTCCTGCGCGGCGAAGTTCAGCAGCAGATTGGCGAGAACCGCGCCGATATCGAAGCCCATCGGACCGTAGTATGCGAACTCCGGGTCGATGACCTTGGTCGAATCCGGCTTGATGAAGATGCTGCCGGTATGCAGATCGCCGTGCAGCAGCGATTGGGCATGGGTCAAAAACTTCTCGCGAAGAATCGCCACTTCCAGATGAAGCCCGGTATCCTGCCAGATGGCCGCAACGGCGTCGCGAATGGCCGGAGGAACGTTATTGTTCGGCGAATCCGTATACGGATCGTCAAAAATCAGGTCCTCGGTAATTTTGCACAGCTCCGGGTTGATGAACCGTTTGACCCGTTCTTTTTTCTCCTGTTGGTTCATGCCGAGATCGGACGTGTAAAAAAGAGTACGGGCCAAAAACATTCCAATATGCCCGGCGAACAGCGGGTATTTGTTCCGCTCGATCAAGCCTCTGCGCATAATCGTATGGTCGCTCAAATCCTGCATGACCGTAAGCGCCAAGTCCGGCTCATAAGCGTATACATGCGGGACAAGGTCGGGGCATAGCGATTCCTGTATCATCAGCGCTTCGCTCTCGATCCGGGCGCGGTCCAAGGTCAGCGGCCACGATTCGCCTACGACTTTGGCATAGGGGAGCGCTTGCTTTAAAATGATGCTTTTCCCGGTGGAAGGCTCCGAAATATGGAACACCAGATTCAAGTTGCCGTCCCCGATTTCGCGGCTCGCGAGCTCGGAATCGGGTTGAAACAGGTCGGGCAAACTTCTTGCATATTCGATAGCTTCCGATTCCGTCAGCGGATGATATGCGGACATGGGATGAATTCCTCCTTTTTCCATATGAAAACTGCCATTCTCTTAGTATAAATCAATTTGGTTTGCGTTGGAATAGAGGAAATGTGTTTTCCGAACACGCGATTTGTCAGGTCCGGGCCGTGTCTTTTACAAAATGTTCATACCCCGATAATATGGCTTTAACGCTAGGGGATACAATAAAGGTAAATACGCGGAGCTGGAGGTTTTTGATATGGAGAAACTGCTCGGTAAATTGCTGTTGGTTGCGTCGTGCTTCGCCATCCTGTGCGTGCTCGGGTGGACCTCGTCGGAAAATCCGTCCGTAGCTCTGAATGCCAATCCTTTAAAAGCGAGTCACGAGCAGCACCAACGAATCTCGGCTTCAAATTATTATGTACAGAACGGAAACTGATCGAGCGAACGATTGCATAGGTAAAAGGGGAGGCATGGGCGCCTTCCCTTTTTGTTTGCCGGAGCAAAAGCCCGGAGGCTACTCCGTTCTTCTGCGATGCTCCACCAAGTCAATGGCTCCCAGCACGACGTGTGCGAGCCCAAACCCGACGACCGCCGCGGCCGCCATCGGATATTTGTTTCGCATCGCGGCGCCGGATGCTGCGACAGCTGTACCGAGAACGGTTGGAATCAACCTTCGCGCATAGCTCTTCAGTCTCCTCGCAGCGGATTTGAATGATGTAGCGTTTTTAGCATCGATTTTTGCGATCGTTTTTATGCTCTTTCGGAATTGCAATGTTTTGGCTGGAAATCTATAATAGCGTAAACGAATGGCAAAACTTACAAGGGAGGAAAGCGCAAGAGATGATACCGCAAGGACAGGCGGTCGGACTGAAGGAATGGGCCGTGGCCGTCGAGGCTTTGAAGCAGGGGAAGCAAATCCTGATTATGCGCAAAGGCGGCATCCGCGAGGAAACCCGGGATTTTCAAGTGGAATCGGATAGCTTTTATTTGTATCCGACCTACGAGCACCAGCGTAAAGAGCTGATCAAGCCGGAGTTCGCGGATCGGGTGGACGACCGGGCGCCGGAATGGAGCGGCGAGCAAGCGGAGATCGGATGCTACGCCGAGCTTGCCGAGGATATCCTGATCGAGACCGAGGAACAGCTCGCCAGGTTGAAGCCGTTTCACATCTGGACGGACCGGCTTGCCGAAGAGAGGCTAAAATGGAAGCGGACGAAGCCGCTGCATGTTATGCTGCTCAGGGTTTATGCGCTGGACGAGCCTGTGCGCATTCCGGTGCTGAACGAATATAATGGCTGCAAGTCTTGGATCGGGCTTCCCGAATCGCTGCATGGGGCTCCACGCCGGCCGGTGCTGACGGACGAAGCTTTTGTGATGGAGGCCAACCGGATTCGGGAGGCGCTTGAGCAAAAATAGTTCCGGGGAATCCGCGGACGGGACTTTCTTGATTTTGCATATTGAGATATAATATTATTATTGAGAATCATTGATAATCAGTTTGTAATGATTATCAATAAAGAATAATTAAAACTCGGAGGCACGAAACTATGGCAAACGTACCGCATTTTACTATAGACGGTTTGAAAGCGACTGTCGAGGGCAAAGAGATTTTGAAAGGTCTCAGCTTGACGATTAAGGGCGGCGAAGTGCATGCGATCATGGGTCCAAACGGAACGGGCAAAAGTACGCTGGCGTCCACCCTCATGGGCCACCCGAAATACGAAGTGACGGAAGGCAGCGTGACGCTGAACGGCGAGGACGTGCTTGAGATGGCGACCGACGAAAGAGCGCGTGCCGGCCTGTTTCTTGCGATGCAGTATCCGAGTGAAATTACCGGGGTGACGAATGCGGACTTCCTGCGCAGCGCGATTAATGCCCGCCGCGAGGAAGGCAGCGAAATTTCGCTGATCAAGTTCATCCGCCAGATGGAAGCGAAAATGAAGGAGCTGGAGATCAACCCCGAGTTCATGCACCGCTATTTGAACGAAGGCTTCTCCGGCGGCGAGAAGAAACGCAACGAAATCCTGCAAATGATGATGCTGGATCCGAACATTGTTATTCTTGACGAGATCGACTCCGGTCTCGATATCGACGCGCTGCGTATCGTGGCGACGGGCGTGAACGCGATGCGTTCCGAAGAGCGCGGCTTCCTGATCATCACCCACTACCAACGCCTGCTGAACTACATCACCCCGGACTACGTTCACGTTATGATGCAAGGACGCATCGTGAAATCCGGCGGACCGGAGCTGGCTCAGCGTCTGGAAAACGAAGGTTATGACTGGGTCAAAGAAGAGCTTGGAATCGTGGACGAGCGGGTAGGCCAGGACGAAGAGGAATTCAAGATTCCGATGAATACGACGGCTCCGAAATACTAAGCTATCGAAAGGGAACAGGAGGATTAACCATGAGTACACAAACCGTTCTTCCGATCGATCGCGCAAGCTTGGTAGAGCTGTCCAAAGCGAGACAAGAGCCGGAGTGGATGACGACTCTGCGCGGGCAAGCGCTGGAGCTTGCCGGAACGCTCGAATTGCCGACATTGGAGAAAACAAGAATCGACCGTTGGAACCTCGCTTCCTTCGGAACCTATAAAGCGGGCGCCAAGCTCGCATCGCTCGAAGAGCTGCCGGCCTCTGCCAAGAGCCTGCTGCAGAACGACGGGCAAGGGCACCCGGATAATCTGATCGTACAGAAAAACTCGGGCGTCGTGTACAGCAGCGTCTCCGAGACGTTGAAGCAGCAGGGCGTCGTGTTTACGAGCCTCGAAGAAGCGCTCCAAACCCACGGCGAGCTGGTACAGAAATATTTTATGTCTGTCGTAGGCAAGGACGAAAACCGCCTGACGGCGCTGCATACGGCGCTTTGGAGCGGCGGCGTGTTCCTGTACGTTCCGAAAAACGTGCAGGTGGAAGTACCCGTTCAAGCTCTGTTCGTGACGGACGACGCCGAAGCGAGCTTTTCGCCGCACGTCTTGATCGTTGCCGAGCAGCATGCGTCGGTGACTTACGTCGACAACTTCGTTTCCGAAGGCAGCTTGAACGGCCTTGTGCAAAACGGCGTTGTGGAAGTCGTCGTCAAGCCTGGCGCCAAGGTAACCTTTGCCTCGGTTCATAATTTGAACGAATCGGTTACCGACCTGACGTACCGCCGCGCACTCGTAGAGAACGACGGAAGCATCGAGTGGATCGTCGGCGAGATGCATTACGGGAACGCGATGTCGGATACGACGTCGATTTTGAAAGGCAATGGCTCCACCTCCGATGCGAAGGTGATCTGCGTCGGTACCGGCGAGCAGAAGCTGAACGTGTCCACCCGGGCGGTTCACTTCGGCAAAAGCTCCGACAGCCAGATGATTACCCGCGCAGTTATGCGTGACGGGGCAACGGCGATCATCAACGGCATTACCAAAATCGAGAAGGGCGCGACCAAAGCGAACGGCGAGCAAACGGAAAAAGTGCTGATGCTCAGCCCGAAAGCGCGCGGCGACGCCAACCCGATTCTGCTGATCGACGAGGACGACGTTACGGCGGGCCATGCGGCCAGCGTGGGTCAAGTGAACCAAGAACAGGTATACTATATGATGTCGCGCGGCGTTTCGCGTGAAGAAGCCGAACGGCTGATCATTTACGGCTTCCTGGCACCGGTGGTGTCTCAAATTCCACTGGAGCAGATCGCGTCACAGCTGCAGCTTCTTGTGGAAAGGAAGCTGGGACAATGAATACGGCGGACATACGCAGTCAATTTCCCATTCTTCACCAGGATGTGAACGGACATCCGCTCGTTTATCTGGACTCGGCAGCCACATCGCAAAAGCCGGTGTCGGTTATCGAAGCCGTCAAACGCTATTACGAGCTTGATAATGCGAACGTGCACCGCGGCGTTCACACGCTCGGCTCCCGCGCAACGGACGCTTATGAAGGCGCGCGCGAGAAGGTGCGCCGCTTCATCAACGCTTCGTCTACGGAAGAAATCATCTTTACCCGCGGGACGACGACGGCGATCAACTTGATCGCCTCGAGCTATGCGCGGGCCGTATGCGGCGAAGGGGACGAAATCGTCATTACGCCGATGGAGCACCACAGCAATCTCATTCCATGGCAGCAGGTCGCGAAAGCGACCGGCGCTGTCTTGAAATACATTCCATTGCAGCCGGACGGTACGATTCATCTGGCGGATGTGGAAAAAACAATTACCGAGCGCACCAAAATGGTATCGGTTGTTTACGTGTCCAACGTGCTCGGTGTTGTTAACCCGGTGAAGGAAATCGCGGAAATCGCCCATCGCCACGGCGCCAAAGTGATGGTGGACGGCGCACAAAGCACGCCGCACCTCAAAGTGGACGTGCAGGCGCTGGGCTGCGATTTTTATGCGTTATCCGGTCACAAGATGTGCGCTCCTACCGGAATCGGCGCGCTTTACGGCAGGAAAGAGCTGCTGCTGGAAATGGAGCCGATCGAATTCGGCGGCGAAATGATCGACCATGTCGGCTTGTACGACTCTACTTGGAAAGACCTTCCATGGAAGTTCGAAGGCGGCACGCCGATTATCGCGGGCGCCGTCGGCCTGGGAGCGGCAATCGATTTCCTCGAAAGCATCGGTTTGGATGCCGTAGAGAAGCATGAGAAGCAGCTGACGGCTTACGCGATGGAACGGATGCTGCAAATCGATGGCTTAACGGTCTACGGTCCGCAGCAAAATCGTGCGGGGCTGATCACGTTCAACTTGGACGACGTGCATCCGCATGACGTGGCCACCGTGCTCGACGCCGACGGGATCGCCGTCCGTGCCGGCCACCATTGCTGCCAGCCGCTGATGCGCTGGCTGAATGTCACGGCAACCGCCCGTGCGAGCTTCTATCTGTACAATACCGAAGCCGATGTAGACCGGTTGGTCGCTTCCCTTATTAAAACAAAGGAGTACTTCGGCTATGCAATTGGATGATTTATACCGCAGAGTCATTATGGATCATTACAAAAACCCCCGCAACCGCGGCACTTTCGAGAATCAGTCCGTCAGTATCGATCTGAACAACCCGACCTGCGGCGATAAAATCCAGCTTCAAATGCAGGTCGAGGACGGCAAGGTCAAGGCGGCCAAATTCGTAGGCGAAGGCTGTTCGATCAGCCTTTCTTCCGCTTCGATGATGACGGAGGCCGTAAAAGGCAAGACGTTGGAAGAGGCGCTGGAAATGGCCGAGAAATTTTCCGGCCTCATGAAAGGCGAGCCTGTGGAATTCGAATACGAAGATCTGGAAGCTTTGTCCGGCGTAAACAAATTCCCAGCCCGGATCAAGTGCGCGACATTGGCTTGGAACGCGCTGCGCAAAGGAATCGACCAAGTGAACACCAACAAATAAGGAGGTACGGTACCCATGGCAAAGAAAATGCCCGAGATGGAAGAATATAAATATGGGTTTCGCGACGAGCACAAAGCCGTGTTTCAGAGCGGAAAAGGCTTGACCCGTGAAATCGTGACCGAGATTTCCAGAATGAAAGGCGAACCGGAATGGATGCTGGAGTTCCGCCTGAAGTCGCTGGAACAGTTTTTGAAAATGCCGATGCCGCGTTGGGGCGGCAATATGGACGATCTGGATTTCGACGACATTCAATACTACGTGAAGCCTTCCGAGAAGCAGGGGAAAACGTGGGAAGAAGTGCCGACCGAAATCAAAGAAACGTTCGACAAGCTCGGTATCCCGGAGGCGGAGCAGAAGTTCCTGGCGGGTGTATCCGCCCAGTACGAGTCCGAAGTCGTTTATCACAGCATGCAGAAGGATCTGGAAGAGCAAGGCGTGCTGTTTATGGACACGGACACGGCGCTTAAAGAGCACCCGGAAATTTTCAAGAAGTATTTCGGGACGATCATTCCTCCGAGCGACAATAAATTCGCCGCACTGAACAGCGCGGTATGGTCCGGCGGCAGCTTCATCTACGTGCCGAAGGGCGTGAAGGTGGAAATTCCGCTGCAGGCTTACTTCCGGATCAACTCGGAAAACATGGGACAGTTCGAGCGTACGCTCATCATCGCCGACGAAGGCAGCTTCGTGCATTACGTCGAAGGTTGTACGGCTCCGGTCTACAGCACGAACTCGCTGCACAGCGCCGTCGTCGAGATCATCTGCCTCAAAGATTCCCGCGTCCGCTACACCACGATTCAGAACTGGGCGCCGAACATTTACAACCTGGTTACGAAGCGTGCGGTTGCGGAAGAAAACGCGACAATGGAATGGGTCGACGGTAACATCGGCTCCAAGCTGACGATGAAATATCCTGCGGTTGTGCTGAAAGGCCGCGGCGCGAAAGGCATGGTGCTTTCCATCGCCGTAGCGGGTAAAGGCCAGCATCAGGATGCCGGTGCGAAAATGACGCACTTGGCGCCGGACACGACATCGACGATCGTATCCAAGTCGATCAGCAAGCACGGCGGCAAAGTGACGTACCGCGGCTTGGCTTCGTTCGGACGCAACTCGGAAGGGTCCAAGGCGAACATCAAGTGCGATACGCTCATTATGGATAACGAATCGACGTCCGATACGATTCCATACAATGAAATCATGAACGACAACATTACGCTGGAGCACGAAGCGACCGTCTCGAAAGTATCCGAAGATCAGCTGTTCTACCTGATGAGCCGCGGATTGACGGAAGCAGAAGCGACGCAAATGATCGTTATGGGCTTCATCGAGCCGTTCACGAAAGAACTGCCGATGGAATATGCGGTCGAAATGAACCGTCTCATCAAGTTCGAGATGGAAGGCTCGATCGGCTAAGTTTTAATTTTCGGGGAAGCATGCAATACGTGTCCGCGACGACGTTTACGCTTAGGTGTAACGTCGCCCGGATACGTATTTTTTTTAGGACGAATGAGGGAGAGAAATGGACAAAATTCAATACCTGTCACAATTCAATCTGCTGAACTCGCTGTCGATGGAAGATTTGGTCGAAATGGATCAATTAACTTCAATAACAACGGTTGGGAAAAGTCAGTATATCCAAACACCGGATACTTTTGCCGAGGGGCTTTACTTTGTGAAGAAAGGGAAGGTCCGCCTGTACAAGCTTAACGCTGAAGGCAAGCAGTTCACTCTGGACATCTTAAGCGAAGGGAACGTATTCGGCGAAATGGCCGGAATTTCATTTGGCACACGGGAGCTATACATAGAAACGGTAGAAGAATCTCATATTTGCTTGATGAATAAGGATAGATTCGAGAGTTTTTTAGTTCATCATCCCCGCTTTATGATGAACTTAATGAAAGTATTGAGCGAACGGATGATCGATATGAGCAATTTGGCTCAAAATCTGGCACTTGCGAAGCTGCATGATAAAATTTTGTTTATTCTTGTTAAGCTTTTCGATCAGTTTGGAGTCACGGAGGATTGCGAGTTTTACAAAATCGATATTCCTCTTTCCCATCAAGAAATCGCTAATTTCGTCGGCGCAACCCGAGAGGCCGTCACGGCAGCCTTGCAGGATCTTGTGAAAGAACAAGTGATTAAGACCGGATTCAAAACAATCTACATTCATCGAGGCAAGCTTTCGGAAAGGAGCATCATGTAAGGCTTCCGGCTGCAGTTGTAAACTGGATTACATCTTTCCCTTAAGAAAAAGAAGTATCGTATAAAGGCTAAAACCTATACGATATGGAGAGATGATCTCATGGAAAAGATGCCGTTTCACACATTGCAATCTGAATTAGAAGCAGCGACGGTACAAATGAAGCAGATGCTCCCTCAAGCAGTGCTGGATGCGTTCGAAATGTCGATCCGGGAGCTTCGGGAATCCGGTGTTGGTACAGGATTGGAGCTTGGAATTCAAGCGCCTGACTTTACTTTGATCGATCACATAGGGAACGAGATCACGTTGTCCGAGGAAACGGCTAAAGGTCCCGTTGTTCTTATCTTTTACCGCGGCGGATGGTGTCCCTTCTGCAACTTGCAGCTGCTGGCCTATCAGCGAATATGGAAAGACATTCAAGCAGCCGGCGCTCAGCTCATTGCAGTCAGTCCCCAAACTCCGGATCAATCCATACTCCTCAACGAAAAGCACCGATTCAGCTTCCTGCTCTTAAGCGATGTGCGTAATCAAGCAGCGGAGAAATACAATCTGAAATTTAAAATGCCCGATCATTTGCACGACATCTACAGGTCGCTAGGCATTACACTGGATGCCTTTAACGGAGATCATTCATGGGAACTTCCTGTACCGGCTACTTTTGTTATCGATAAAAATCGAATCATCCGTGCGGCGCAGGTGGATGCAGATTACAAAAAACGCATGGAGCCTGCCGAAATCATACAGATTTTGAACTCGATTTCGTCGTAGCAGGGGGTAGCGATGGATCAGGAAAAGACAGTTATTATATCCGACGTGATTTTACAGCGGAAGGGAGCTCGAAAGGCTGCCGATATCCCGAAAGCCGTGATTCAACTGCTGCAAAGGGGGGAGCTGCAGACCGTCAATCTTACGGAGTGGCTGGCTATCGATCATCTCAAGCTGTTGCGGCATATACTCTGCACGCTCGAATTGCATAAAGAGTCGGATGAGATGTTATCCGGTTTGGAACGATTGAACCAAAAGAAGATTATGAGTATAATCCCCGCCATTGCGAGAAAGTGGCTTAGCCTGTTGGACCATGTACCGGAAAAGGAAGGCTTTCGAATCTTCCATGCATTAGCTGACCATCGTTCAGACAGCGTGCGCTGTTGGGCGGCTTATATGATCGGATTGGACGAACGATTAACGGTCATGCAGAAACTAACAGGCATTCGTCCGTTTGCTGCCGATTCCCATTTTGGCGTGCGCGAGATGGCCTGGATGGCGGTCAGGGAATCGATTTCTAACGAATTATTGCAAGCCATCGATATTCTGCATGAGTGGGTGCGCGATGAGGATTCGAATATCCGAAGGTTTGCCGTAGAATCGCTCCGTCCGCAAGGCGTTTGGGCCAAGCACCTTTCCGTATTGAAAGAGCAGCCTCAATTGGCGCTTTCGCTTTTGGAGGAGGTCAAGTCAGACCCGGTCAAATATGTTCAAGATTCGGTGGGAAATTGGCTGAACGATGCCGGTAAAACGAATCCGGACTGGGTGCGTCGGATATGCGATGCATGGCTGGAAGCTTCGGATACGAAAGAGACGAAACGAATCGTGGCCAGGGCGACAAGAAGCTTACTGAGAAAATCGAAGGAGTAACTGCTTTAAACTGAAAATGAAAAACCTCCATCGCCACCTTAACGAGCAAAGCGGCTATGGAGGTTTTGATGTTTAATTATAGCCCAGATAGGCAACGACAGTGAAATCACCCGGTGAGTCTAAGACAAGTCTATACTGTCCGTCGGGCTGATTCGAAGCCAAAGGAATCTTGAGACGCGCATATTGACCGGCCACAATGGTTCCTGTCGAGTTGCTGCCTACCAGCACATCTCCGGTCGGGGTAACCCGGTACAGCTTAAAATTAACCCCGAGGCTGATCTGCCCGACGTTTATGAAGTTGCCTTCGATATAAATATTGCCATGGGCTTGGACCGGCGCCCAAGTATCGTTGCCAGTACCCGGTCCGCTCGAGGCCGCCAGACCAGAGGAAGCAAAACTGAACAGCAGGACAAGCACGAAAGCGATAGACGCGATTTTTCTTTTCATACCATCTCAAGCTCCTTTTTTCATAGAATGAATTCCACATGCGTTGGTTCATTTGTTCCAGGCGGATGGTCCTCAACGTTTTGAATTCGCTTTCAATTTGGATTTTGCCGGTTAGCCGAACACCTCCCAATAGTAGAGTCATTGGGATATTCTGGGCTGTTGCAATAAACATACATTACCGTTAATCCTAGTGTCTATAAAGTTTACCTTAATTTTATATGAAGTTTTTCTATAGACTGCAATCTTCCGGCAATTTATGCAGGAGGATTGCGCTTATTTGTTTCCAGCCAACCGGATGCATAGCCCCCTGACTCCTGCTTCATCCTATAAAGGGACCGAATTCCGGCGAATTCACGAATGAGAGGAGCATGGTGCGATGATCGGATCATGGCGGCGTCCGGTGGCGGCCTCGTTGGTTGCATGCTTGCTGGCGGCAGGCTGCGGGCCTCAATTATCGAAGGAACAGCGGCTTTCGAATCAACAGGGGATTCCGAGCAACCACGGTCAAGCCGCAAACCGGTTAAAAAGCGAAGAAATCAACGGAAAAACGACAACGATCGGCCTGAACGGCGGATTTATTCGCATGCTGACGCAAGGCCGGGTGGAAATGACGATTCCCACTGTCACTATAGGCGGGACCTCTTATGTGGTAGGTTCCGATTTTGCCAAAATTGTCGGGTTCCGGTCTAATTGGGATCAAACCAGGGGAGTATTTCAGTTAGGGGAGCACGATGCGTCTTACGAGCTGAAGCCGGGCCAGACGTCAGCGCTGAGAGACGATGAGACGGTGGCGCTTAAGGAAGCGCCTGTTCTTTTTAATTCCCAGATACATATCCCCGTGTCGGCGTTAAATCCCGTGTTTGCGAAAGATTTTTCATTCGAGATCAAGGAACAGGCGGCGGTCGTCCAAGCGACGGATTGGGCGGTGAGCGGGGCGATCGATGGCCCGTTGGAGGCGAGTACGGGAGCGGAGCTTGACTTCGGCGACGATCCGAAGGACCCGTTTCAAACAGCGGGAGGGACTTCGACGATGAGGCTGGGGCGCGACCCGCTGCTGGAGGCTTCCGATGCTGTCGAGGCCATGAAGGGGCTGGACGGTTTTTTCGGCAAGGATGACATGGCAGTCCCCGTTCTGAGGCAGGTCGATATGAACGCTTTGCTGACCCGGGCACAGCGATACGTCGGCGTGAACTATTCGTTCGGCGCCGCACCTTATTCGACCTCCGGCAAGTTCGACTGCTCCACATTTACGCAATATGTGTTCGCCAAATCCGGTATCACGCTGAACCGGACGGCCCGGGCCCAAGCCAAGCAAGGGACCGCTATCAACCGAAAACAATTGCGGAAGGGCGATCTGTTGTTCTTTTACGTTCCCGGTAAGTTTCGCAGCCAGAAGACGGTCGGTCATGTCGGCATTTATTTAGGGAACCAAAGAATGATTCACTCGGCTCCGGAGCCGAAAGACGGCGTGCAGATGACCCACATCAACAATGCGTATTGGAAGCAGACGTTTTTGGCTGCCAAGCGGGTATCCTCATAAAAAGAAACAGCCCGGCCGGTTGTCCGTCAGGGCTGTTCTTTCGTATGTAAGGCAAACGTTTCTTAATCCGCGAAAATGTGCTCGACTTCCAAGTCCGTCCGTTCCGACAAATCGATGAACATACCGTCAAAATTGACGAGCGGCCGGAACACATCGGTCGGATGGGTGAGTACGATCGTGCCCGTTTCGCCGGAGACCAGCTGAACTTTTTTCCCGATAAAATTCGGGACCATGTGCTGGATAAACAATTGCGTAATATGAGGATCAATTTGTCCGAAGCTGCACCGGTGGAGCTCGCGCAGGACGAACAGCAGATCGCGTTTTTTCTGGTATACCCGGCTTGAGATCATCGCGCTGTAAATGTCCGCGACCGCGACGATCTTGGCCAGCGGATGAATTTCATCACCGCGCAGGCCGTACGGGTAGCCGGACCCGTCGAGCCGTTCATGGTGCTGCAAAGCAGTCAAGCATATTTCCGCGGGCAGCCCCGAACGCTGCAGCAGCTCGTATCCGTAGATCGAATGCTTTTTCACGCGTTCATATTCTTCCGCCGTCAATTTTCCGGGCTTCTGAAGAATGGCCGGATCGATGAGGCCTTTGCCGATGTCATGTAAATAGCCCGCTTTGCCGGCGAGTTCAGCATCCGCCTCCGATTGCCCGAGCCATTTGGCGATATAGTAGGAGATCATGCCTACTTGCACGCTGTGCTGATACGTATAATCGTCCGTGCTGTTTAACACGAGCAGGAGCGAAACGACGTCCCTCTCCTCGTGAACTTGCTGGACAAGCGGGTTGAAACCGTTGTCAATTTGATCCTTGTACACAATGCCTTTTTGGATCGCTTGCTCAAATATGCTTTTCATGCCGTCCACTGCTTCATGATAAGCTGCTACTGCGGCAGCTGAGGCAGCGTGCTCCGTCTGCGCGGGTGGAGATTCGTCCCTTGCTGCGTCGGGCTCTGGGTCATCCGTACAAAAAGCGATGTCCACTTCGTCGATATGGTGCAGCTTCAGCTTCTCAATATCATCGACGGAAAGCTCGGTATGTGCGGATAGGACCAGCAGTCCGTACCCGTTAAACGTATCCGAGCCGAGCCGATCGCCAACTTTGACTTGATGGATCGATATGAGCACAACGGGTTCACCTCTGTCCTGGGGTCACGGGACGTTTACCGATATGTAAAAGTTGTCCCTTTTGTCTCATGATAACAGGAAAATGAACCCGAAGTACTCGAATTTTGTCGAATAAAAGGTAAAAATTAATTAATATTTAATCTATTTTGTAATAATTACATTCCGATATAGCGGCTGTACAAGCTTTTGGCCACGGTAGGGTCTTCGGTGCCCTGTACGATCATCCGGCCGTCCGGGAAAAGCACTAAAGTCAACGCTTCGTCCAAATGAAGCTTGAGGAGAAACGGATTTTTCTCGACCCGTCCAAGCGGCTGAAGCCGTTCCGCCCATTCTTCCAAAGATAGCGCGGCAGGGGAAACGGGCTGGATTTGGACGGAATTCCGGCCGCACAGCGTCTGGATCGTATCTTCCTCCAGCGAAGCATCCAGGTATTCGAATTGACGAGCTGCGCAGCAGGGGCAATCCGCTTTGCGGGCTTTTGATACGTCGATCGCGGCGTATTGGTTGTACCAAAGGTCCCAGTGGACCATTTTGCGATTTAACTGCTGATGGGCCCCCACAAGCAGCTTCAGCGCTTCGGCCGCTTGGTGGGAGGCGACCGTATGAATGATCGATCCGATCACCCCTGCCGTATCGCATGTCTCCGTCGTGCCCCGGGCCGGCGGTTGGTCGAACAAGCACCGCAGACAAGGCGTTTCGCCGGGAATGACGGTGTGCGAGACGCCGCGGGAGCTTACGGCGCCGCCGTAGATCCACGGAATTCCGTGCTTGACGCTGACGTCGTTAATTAAAAAGCGCACCGCAAAATTATCCGTACCGTCCAGGATAAGCTGAACGTCAGCCAGCAATTGCTCGGCATTGGCGAAGTTCAAGTCGGCCACGACCGGCTCGATGACAACGCCGGAGTTCGCCGCGCCCAGCCGGGCGGCAGCCGCTTCCGCTTTGGGCGCGGAGCCGGCCGCGTCCGCTTCGTCGTAAAGCATCTGCCGCTGCAGATTGCTTCGCTCGACGAAGTCGCGGTCAATCAGGCGCACGAAGCCGATGCCGGCGCGCACCATATGATTGGCGAGCACCGTGCCGAGCGCGCCCATGCCCACGATGGCGACGCGGGCTTGCAGCAGCTTGGCTTGGCCGGCTTCGCCAATGGGGGCGAACAGCATCTGGCGCGAATACCGTTCCCGATCCGCAACGTGTACGTTCTCCTGCTCCGTCATGCTGTCGGATACGTTCATGCTAACGACTCTCCTTCTTGCGGAAGACCGGCTGCAGGATTCCAGGGGCCTTGCTGATGTCCCTTCCACTCCGAGCCGTCCTCCCATATTTCCTTCTTCCAGATCGGCACAATCTGCTTCAGCCGCTCGATGGCATACCGGCTCGCTTCATAGGCGGAGTCGCGGTGCGGGGAAGACACGGCAATGACGACGCTCGTGTCGCCTACGGGCACCGTACCGAGCCTGTGCGTAATCGCGAGCCGCGTACCCGGCCAGCGCGAGGACAGCTCGTCGCCGATTTGACGCATCGTTTTCAGCGCCATCGGCTCGTAGGCTTCGTATTCCAGCATCGTGGTCCTTTTGCCATGGGTAAACTCCCGGGTAGTGCCGACAAATGCCAGCGTCGCGCCATGGTCCGGATGCAATGCTTTGGCCGTCACCTCATCGGCAATAATCGGATCGCGGGTGATGGCGTAGGGCTCCGGCTCGCCGCCGGAAACCGGCGGGATGAGCGCTACTTCGTCCTGCCCGGTGATGCGGACCGCATCGTCCGCGTACTGCTGATTCACCGCGACGAACGCTTGCTTAAGCACGTCCGATGCCGCGGGGTAGCGGGCGGCCAGCAGGGCTTTGAGCTCCGGCGGCGTCAGCCCGTCTTGTTCTATGTCCAGCTCCAGTACCGGGGAACCGAAATGCTCGGCCAATCCGGCGAAAAGCAGCAGCTTCAGCTTCATGATTGTCTACTCCTTCGTTTTAGCGGCCTTTCGAAGTCCGGCGAATGAGGCTTCTGTGTGGCGGATTGCTGCTCCGGCCGCTGCCAAGCTCGTGATTCACCGGCTTTTGCGGGCTGTTCTTTTAAGTTTCAGCATACCATATTTTTAGCGAAAAATGATATAATGGTTGGTGATGTTTCGAGGGGAGATGGAGGCGTAGCATGACTATAGAAATCGCAGATGAGTACGTCGGCCGCATCCGGTATACCGTAAGCGAGCTGGCGGCCATCGCTCCGCGGAGGTTTCCGGTACAGGAGCGGGTGAACGGCGTCACGGGAAATGCGTTCGACTGGCTGGCGTGGTACGAAGCTTGGGTCCAAGCGCAGCAGGCGGAGCCGGGACGGACCCCGACCCGTCTGGAGGTCGAAGGAGCGGACGAATTTCAAGCGGGCATTCCTTGGAGCGAGTTAAAGCAAGCCCTGGTGCTCTACGAACAGGAAGATGGCAGCCCATTGGCCAAAGGGTATCCGATCCGCTTGTACGTTCCGGACGGAAGCAGCGAATGCCTCAATGTGAAAAGCATCGTGCGGATCCGGATTCTCTACGATGAAGAGGCCGCGGAAAAAGCGGCGACGTACGGGTTCAAAAATACGATAACACCGGAGCAGCTGTTCAAGCCACGTTCTTGACAGCACGCGCTCCGTTCATCTACTCGCTACTTGAAGGAAGGTGCCTTTGTGATCGAACGAATGAGGCTGCGCGTCCTTCATACGAACGATATCCACAGCCACTTTGAACAAATGCCCCGCATCGCCTCCGCCCTGCGGAGGCTTCGCGCGGAAGCCGGAGAAGAGCGGACGCTTACGCTCGATATCGGGGATCATATCGACCGGATGCGCCCGGAAACCGAAGGGACGGACGGCCGGACGAACATCGCGGTGCTGAATGCATCCGGGTATGAAGCGGTCACGCTCGGCAACAATGAGGGATTGTCCTACACGGAGGACGTGCTTTCCGAGCTGTACGGCCAGCAGGCGAGCTTCGCCACCGTCATCTGCAACCTGCCGGCATCGGCAACGGGAGCGCTGCCGCCATGGGCGGTGCCATATCATATCGTCCGCAAAGCGGGAGTGCGCATCGGGCTGATCGGAGTCACCGCCTGCTTTCCCGAGTTTTACAATCTGCTCGGATGGGACGTGCGGGAGCCGTTCGACGTCGTGCCGCCTCTTGTCCGGCAGCTTCGTCCCCAGGTGGACGTGCTCATCGTCATGTCCCATCTCGGGCTGCGCAACGACGAGCGCATGGCGGCCGAAGTACCGGGCATCGATCTGATTTTGGGCGGGCACACGCATCACTTGCTGGAAGAACCGCTGCGCATCGGCGGGACGCTCGTTTGCGCCACGGGCAAATTCGGACAATACGTCGGAGTCGTCGATCTGGAATGGGACCCGGCCGAACAGAAGCTGATGGGTGCGGAGGCATCCGTACAAGCGGTGGCTATCGAGCCGGAAGATGAGGAGATCCGCAGCCTGATCGGGCAGTATGGCGTTCGTGCGGCCGCCGAATTGGACCGAGAGGTCGTCCGCCTGCCTGTCGAAATGCCGTACGATTGGTATGGCGAATCGCCGCTCGGGAATTTGCTAGCCGGGGGATTGCGCCAGTGGATGGGAGCCGAGATCGGTCTGGTCAATGCCGGACAGCTGCTCGGCGGGCTGCCGCAAGGCCCGGTCTCGGCCGGCATGCTGCTTCAATTGTGCCCGTCGCCGATCAACCCGTGCCGGATGAAGCTGACCGGGGCGCAGCTGCTTCGCGCGCTGGAGGAATCGCTGCTTCCCGAGTTCATGGACAAACCGCTGTACGGCTACGGCTTTCGCGGCAAAGTGCTCGGAACGCTGTGCGTGGACGGACTCACCGTACAATACGACCCGGAAGGGGCCGATTATGCGAAGATTCGCGCCGTGGACGTCGGCGGGCAGCCGCTGGAGGCGGAGCGGCAGTATTTGGTCGGCTCCATCGACATGTTTACGTTCCGGGTGGGCTTCACGTCCCTTGGAGAAGGGGCGGAACCGCAGTTCTTCCTGCCGGAATTTTTGCGCGATGTGCTGCTTCGGGAGCTTCGCGACGAATCGTCGCTTCAGCGCAGCTTTTCCCGGCGGTGGCGCCCGGTCGGACAATCGCCGCACGCTACTTAATTCCTGGTGTGTACAAACCGCAGCAAACGAGCTAGAATATAAAAAGCTAATCATGATACGAACTGGATCAATCCGAGGGAGAGAGTAGGAGTAACGCATGTACGATTGGTGGGTAGCGGTGATTATTGGCATCGTGGAAGGCTTGACGGAGTTTTTGCCCGTTTCGTCCACGGGCCACATGATTTTGACGAGCACGCTGCTGGGAATTCCGGATACGGATGAATTGATCAAAACGTTCGAGATCGTCATCCAGCTCGGCGCCATACTGGCGGGGGTCGTCGTATACTGGAAGCGGATTTTGCGGCTGTTCGGCCTCAGCAAGGAAAAGCCCAAAGCGGGCAAAGGGATGAACTTGCTGCACATTATGTTGGCGATCGTGCCGACGCTGGCGATTGCGTATTTGACGAAAGACTTTATTAAAGCCTACCTCTTCTCGCCGGAAACCGTGCTTATCGGCCTGATCCTTGGCGGCGTGCTGCTCATCATCGGGGAGAAATTCCAACCGAAAGTAACGGCGCACGATGTCGACGAACTGACGTACAAACAGGCGTTCTTCATCGGACTATGGCAGATCATTTCGATTTGGCCTGGCTTCTCCCGTTCGGGATCGACGATCGCCGGAGGGATGCTGGCCGGGGCGAGCCGCGGTGCCGCCGCCGACTTCACGTTTATTATCGCCATCCCCGTCATGGTCGTCGCTACCGGGTACGAGCTGATCAAAAACCTCGATGCGTTCTCTTCCGGAGATGTCGGATTTTTTGCCATCGGCTTCATCGTTTCGTTCGTTGTAGCGCTGCTCGCGGTCGTCACGTTCATCAAATTCGTACAAAAGTTCAGCATGTCGTATTTTGCGTATTATCGCTTTGCCGCTGCCGCGCTGTTCTGGATGTTCGTGCTGCGGTAGCTTGTTCGGAATTCGACGATATTTTGCCGGAAATAGGGGATATTCTCTTGTTTCCGGCTTTTTTCGTTCGATGTTCATATAAATTTTGTCAAAACGTGAAAAAACATATTGCTCTTTTGATTCGAATTCGATACGCTTAATCATATCGGTATTTTCTAAATTTTTCTTTAGAAAGAAGACGTGGTTCGTTGATGCGTTTGCTTCCGCTGAGCATGGTCAAACCCGGCATGCGCCTTGGGAAAAAAATATACAACTCGGACGGGTTGACGCTGCTGGGCGAGCGGGTGGAATTAACGCAGGCGCTTATTACCCGCCTGGGCGAGCATGGCGTGGATTTTGTATATATCGACGATCCGCGAACCCGGGATCTGATTGTCCAAGATGTCATTAGCGAAGAGACGCGGCTCCAAGCGATTACAGGGATCCGGACGTCCTTCCGCAAAATGATGGAGGATCAGGTCAAGCGCAAATTGGTGGGCCAAATGCAGGTCGGCAAAGCGTTTCGCGGGATGATGAGCATGATTTTGGACGACTTGAGCCAGCACAAGGATGCCATGATCATGCTGACCAATATCAGCCTCATGGACGAATATTTGTTCCAGCATTCGCTTAATGTGTGCATTTATGCGACGATGCTCGGCATGGCGCACGGCTACGACCGGGAAGAGCTGATGACGCTCGGCCTGGGGGCGCTGCTCCACGATGTGGGCAAAACTCAAATCCCGCTTGAACTGCTGCGCAAAAAAGGAAAGCTGTCGGAAAGCGAATATGAGCGGATTAAGCATCATACGGTATTCGGCTTTCAATTTCTGAAGGACGAGCCCAACATTCCGTTGCTCGCCGCACACTGCGCATTTCAGCATCACGAAAGACTGGATGGCAGCGGGTATCCGCGCGGACTCAAGGGCTCGGAAATACACGAATACGCGCGCTGGATCGGCTTGGTCGATTCTTATGATGCCATGACGACCCACCGCGTGTACCGAAGCGCCATGCTTCCGCATCAGGCGATGGAAATTTTGTTTGCCGGATCGGGCACCTTGTACGAAACCCGGCAGATCGAATTGTTCCGCGATAAAATCGCCATTTATCCGATCGGCATCACCGTGACTCTAAACACGGGTGAAACGGGAGTGGTCGTCGATTTGAATGCGAACGTGCCTCAGCGTCCGGTCGTGCGGCTGCTGCTGGATGCGGAGGGACAGGAGCTGAAGGATACGCCCGAAATCGATTTGTCCAAAATGCTGTCGGTCATGATTACCGGCGTCAACTATAAACCTATATAGTGTCAAGTCGTGCAGAGGCAGCTTCCCGGAAGCTGTCTTTTTTGATGTTGGCGATGGTTTGGAAAGTAGGGACGACTGTATACAATTAGATTTTAATTTGAAGCATAGCTTATTTTTTAGTATAATGTTAAATTATAAACTAACTTCTCTTTCGTAAGGAGGTGATCGAGTGGACCCAATTTCAAACGAAGAGGAATGCATGGCTTCCGTGGAGGAGGCGCTCCAAATTTTCGGAGGAAAATGGTCGTTCCTGGTCCTCCGCCAACTGTTTAAAGGTCCGCAGCGGTTCAATCAATTGCGCCGCAATCTGGACCATATCAGCACCAAATCGCTGACCGA
Organism: Paenibacillus sp. A3; assembly: GCF_001399685.1. Classification (GTDB taxonomy): domain Bacteria; phylum Bacillota; class Bacilli; order Paenibacillales; family NBRC-103111; genus Paenibacillus_G. Next base: position 34,118 of record NZ_JTHN01000153.1, on the reverse strand, counting down.
TATTTTGCGTCATCTGGAGGAGCATGAGATTATCCGTCGTCAAGTGTTTCCTACGGTACCGGTAACCGTCGAATATTCCTTAACGGATAAAGGCAAAGACTTTCAAACCATACTTGTGGAAATGGGAAATTGGGCAAGAAAATGGGGAAAGCCGCGCGGCATCGGCCTTTCCGAACAGCGGGAGTAAGGTGCGGCGCGACAGGACGTCGGTTTTCTTTTCAATCGTATTACGATACAATGGGTAATATATTATTGTTAGATTTTACTTTTTAAAGAAGTCAGGTGTGAAAAAACAACATGTCCGATCGCTTAATCGTCAACGATTTGCCCGTATTGCCCCAGATAACGCCCGAATACGATCCGTGGGACCCGCTGCGCTGTTTGCAAACGCATGGCGAACACCGATTGACGAGCGTCGAGCTGACCGTGACGAATTTATGCAACATGCGCTGCGAGCACTGCGCCGTCGGCGAATCGCTCATGGTATCGGAAGGACCGCGCATCCCGCTGAATGTCATCTTGAAGCGGCTGGATGAAGTCGAGGGATTAGAGACGATCAGCATCACCGGCGGGGAACCGAGCTATCACGAGCAGACGGTGCGCGAGTATATCGTCCCCCTGTTGCGTTACGCCCGGGAACGGGGAGTTCGTTCGCAGATCAATTCCAACGTGACGCTGGACCTTTCGCGGTACGAAGCGATGGCTCCTTATCTCGACGTGATGCATATTTCGTTCAACTATTTGAACGCCGACGATTTTTACGAAGTCGGGTTTGTCCGGACAGACCGAAGAGTTTCCGCCACGACGGCGGCTAAATTATATGAACGGATGGTCGAGAATGCGAAAGCGCTCGCCAGCGGCGGGATGTTCGTTTCAGCGGAATCGATGATCAATTACCGGACGCACGGGAAGCTGAGCGGAATCCATAAGCTGATTCAAGAGATGGGATGCCGCCGCCATGAGGTGCACCCGATGTATCCAAGCGCTTTCGCCTCCAATTTGCCGGTGCTGACGCTGGATCAGACCCGGGCTGCGATTCATCGGCTGCTCGACGACCGCGACCGTGATCTGTGGATGCTGTTCGGGACGCTCCCGTTTTATGCTTGCAGCCCGCTGGAGGAGGACCGGGAGCTGGTAACACGTCTTCGCCGCGAGCCGAACGTAACTGTGCGCAACGACCCGGACGGGCGCAACCGCCTCAACGTGAACCTGTTCACGGGCGACGTTTTCGTCACCGACTTTGCGGATGTGCCTGCGCTCGGCAACATTCATGCGGACCGGCTCGATCAAGTATTCGCGCGCTGGAAAGATCATCGTCTGAGCAAGACCGTAAACTGTCATTGTCCGGCGGCCAACTGCTGCGGACCGAATCTTCTGGTCGTCGATACGTATTATAAAGATGTCGATTTCGGCCAGCGGAAAGCTCTTGTGTAATTCAGCCATTATTCCATTTTACTTTTGCAAAGGAGACTGATCCTTCTTGGAAAGTCACAGTACAGGGTTCGATTTCGGATTAATTTCGCTTAATCTTCTACTGGTCGTGTTTTTGGTGCTGCTGAACGGTTTTTTTGTCGCAGCGGAGTTTGCATTGGTGAAAGTCCGGGCTACGCGCCTGCAGCAGCTGGAGAGCGAGGGTAACCCGAAAGCCAAGTATGCGCTCGCCGTAACCAAAAAGCTGGACGCTTACCTGTCCTCCACGCAGCTCGGCATTACGCTGGCGTCGCTGGGCTTGGGCTGGGTAGGAGAACCGGCCGTCTCGCATCTGATCGTAGAACCGGCTCTGGCGGCTCTCGGACTCGGAGGAGCTTGGTATGCCAACGCCTTGTCGTTTGCGATCGGTTTCGCCGTGATCACCTTCATGCATATCGTGCTCGGCGAGCTTGCGCCCAAATCCATGGCTATTCAGAAATCGGAAGCAACCTCTCTATGGCTGTCGGCTCCTTTAATGCTGTTTTACAAAATCTTTTATCCGGCGATCTGGCTGTTGAACGGCGCCGCGAACAAGCTCTTGAAGCTGGTCGGGATTCAGCCCGCTGCCGAGCAAGAAGCCCATACGGAAGAAGAAATTCGGATTTTGATGGACCAAAGCGCCCGCAGCGGTATCATCGATAAAGACGAGCTGGCGCTATTCGACAATATATTCGAGTTCTCCGATCGGGTGGCGAGGGAAATCATGCTGCCGCGGACCGATATGGATTGTTTGTTTACCGAGCTCAGCTATGAGGAAAACTTAAAAATCGTTTACGAAACGAAGCATACGCGCTACCCGGTGGCTACGGACGATAAAGACGAAATCATCGGATTTGTCCATATGTCGGACTTGCTCACCTGCGAACCGGACAAGAAGCACGATATCAAAGATTTCTTGCGTCCGGTGCTCATGGTGCCCGAATCGATGGAAATCAGCCATGTGCTGCGGCTGATGCAGAAGAAGCGCTCTCAGCTTGCCGTCGTGATCGACGAATACGGCGGAACGGCCGGGCTGATTACCACCGAAGACATTCTGGAGGAAATCGTCGGCGAGATTCACGACGAATTCGACGAAACGGAGCGGCCTGAGGTGGAGAAGATCGGAGATGCTTACTCCGTTGACGGGCGCGTGCTGCTGGAGGATCTCGACGACCGGCTTGCCCTCGGGATCGAAGACGACGAGGTGGATTCGATCGGAGGCTGGCTGTTCAAGCAGTTGGAAGGCTCCGTCTCCAAAGGCAGACGGCTGGAGCAGAACGGCTTCTTGTTCGAAATTACGGAGGTCGAGCGATTGCGTATTTTGCGTGTAAAAATTCAACCTGTTCAGAAACAGCCCGTTTCGGGTCCGCTAGCCGGTCAAAACCATCCTGAATAATAGGGGGTACCCGTTCGATGTCGCTTAGAACGATCGTATTTTGTGTGCTTGGCGCCGTGCTTTTGTACGGAATGTTCACCATCGGCTTCCCGTTTTTGCTTGCCATGTTGATTGCCCTGTTGCTCGAACCGATCGTTCTGCTGCTAACACGAATGTTCCGCGGCGGGCGCGTAACGGTTTCCGCCGTGGTCTGTACGCTTTTTACCGGCTCGCTGCTTGGTTTCGTCTATTTGATCGGCTTCAAAATTGTCACGGAGCTTATTCAATTCTGGAAGAACGCTTCTGTCTATTTAAGTGACGCCAAGTTGTTTATTGAAGATTCGTCGGTCAGAAACCGATTGTTCTATAAACTGCTGCCGTACGACGTTGCCGAGCAGGTGCAGCGTTATGTGGAAACGGGAGCAGGGATGCTTACGGAAAATCTAAAAAGCATCGTGACCGCTATCTCCGGGTATTTTCTCGACGTTGCCAAAACGATTCCGAATTTGTTCGTGTTTTTTGTCGTGTTCGTGATCGGTCTTTACTTGATTTCGTTCAGCTTGCCGAAGCTGCATCAGTCGTTTCTGAATCTGTTCGAGACACAGTCTAGACCGAAGGTGGCTGCGGTGCTGAGCGATTTGCGCCGTGCTATTATCGGCTTTCTGTTCGCGCAGGTGCTGATCAGTTTGCTAACGTATGTGGTGACGTTGGTCGGCTTGCTTGTTTTGAATGTCGATTATCCGCTTGCCGTTGCGCTGCTTATCGTGCTTGTGGATATTTTACCGGTGCTTGGCACAAGCGCCGTACTCGTTCCGTGGGTGGGGTACAGCATGCTCGCGGGAGACATGCGGCTCGGAATCGGGCTGATCATCCTCCTGCTCGTCATCATGGTGTTTCGCCGTCTGATCGAACCGAAAATTATCGGCGACGCCGTCGGAATCAATGCTTTGGCGGCGTTGGTCAGCATGTATGTAGGCTTCCAGCTTGCCGGAGTGATCGGCCTCATTCTGGGGCCGGTGCTTATTATCGTGTACCAGGCGCTTCGCCGGGTCGGTTTGCTTAAAATCAACATCAAATTGGAACAGTAACTATAACAAAAAAATCTTGTCGTTCCTACGGTCTTACGGCAATCTAAGGGGGAGAAGCAATGCAGGCAGGTCTAGAAAAAGCCAAGCAGCATTCCAAATTATCGTTGCCCAAACTGGTGAAACGCGCCGTCATTATTTTGTTGGGGGCGGCGCTCGTCTCGGTCGGACTGGAAAACTTTTTGGTGCCCAACAACATCATTGACGGGGGAATCGTGGGCATCTCGATTATTACCTCGCATTTGTCGGGTATTCCGATCGGTGTATTTCTCTTATTATTCAACCTTCCGTTTTTGTTTATCGGGTATAAGCAAATCGGTAAAACGTTCGCGTTATCTACCTTATTTGCGGTTTCCCTCATGTCCGTCGGCACATGGCTGCTTCATCCGGTGCCGCCGCTGACGACCGATCCGCTGCTTGCGGCAGTGTTTGGCGGCATTATTCTCGGTATCGGCGTCGGCATGGTCATCCGTTCGGGCGGCTCGCTCGACGGCACGGAAATTATGGCGATTCTATTCAGCAAGAAAACGCCGTTCTCGGTCGGCGAAGTGGTCATGTTTTTTAACCTGTTCATCTTGAGCAGCGCCGGCTTCGTGTTCGGATGGGATCACGCGATGTATTCGCTTATCGCTTATTACATAGCCTTCAAGCTGATCGATATTACGATCGAAGGCTTCGATGAATCCAAATCCGTCTGGATCATCAGCGAGAACAGCCGCGAACTCGGGGACGCCATTATGCACCGTTTGGGCCGAGGGGTAACTTATTTGCAAGGCGAAGGCGGATTTACCGGCGGCAACAAGCTGGTCATCTTCTGCGTCATCAACCGGTTGGAAGAAGCGAAGCTGAAGTCGATCGTCGAGGAGCTCGATCAAGCCGCATTTCTCGCAGTCGGCAATATCCACGACGTGAAGGGCGGACGCTTTAAGAAAAAGGATATTCACTAAAGAGAAAAACCGTCACGGCCATTCGTTTCAAGGCAGGGAGCGCATCATGCACGCCTGCTTGGAACGAGGGCTGTGGACGGTTTTTTTGTAAACGGCGATCAATAGTAGCGGCGGGCGCCGAGATATTTGGAGCCCCAGTAGCTGCTGTCCAGCTTTTGAACGGCGATTCCCGCAGAGCGTGTGGCGGAGATGAACTCGCCGTTGCCCGTATAAATGCCGACGTGGGAGACGACGCCGGGCTCGTTCAATCCGAAGAATACCCAGTCGCCGGGCATGAGACGGTCCCGGTCAACCGCAAAGCCCATGCCGGCCATGACGGACGAGCTGGTCCGATTCATGGGGACTCCCTGCTTCGAAAGCAAGTAGTAGATAAAACCGGAGCAATCGAAGCCGGCAGGCGTGCTTCCGCCCCACACGTAGGGCGTACCTATGTATCGTTTTGCATCGGTGAGGATAGATTTCTTCACAAGAGCGCGGGATAGCGCGATCCGTGTCGTTCCGTCAGCGGCGCCGGTCATCGGCAAACTGTAGGCTTGCTGAAAAGAGCGGACGGCCTGTACCGTAAACTGGCCGTAATATCCAGTAGCATTCGGATAGGTGAAATACCCAAGCGATTGAAGACTTTGCTGCAATTCCGTCACCGCCGTTCCGGATGTGCCCTGGGATAGGACGATCGGGGTTTGTTCGCCAGCCGCGTAAGTCGAATCCGGGAAAACGGAGGGGACCGCGATCAGGCAAGAAGCGGCGATCGTTAGCAGCAATCCTTTTGAAAACGCTTTCTCGAACAAAATGCTTCAACTCCTTTTTTCCTTCTGCAGGGGGCAGATGAAGTTGTTGTCATTTTATACGCATAATGGACGAGCGGCAATGTATAAATATTGGTAGATTGCAAAAGGAGGCATTTCCGGCCATGGATCTTGAGAAAGAATGGTATCCGTATGTCAGCCCCTTCGACCCTTGTCCGCCGATTACGGTTAAGACCTTTGTTATTCCGCCAAATCTGTATATTCAATTTCAACCGCCGGGGCTTCCTCAATATCCCCCGCTTCAGGCGCTCCGGTGCGGTACGCTCTGGCCTGCGCTGTACAGTCCATACGAATCCAAACATTGCTGAAAGGATAGGAGGTGAACGGCATGAAACAACCGCTGCCCCCTCATTACTACACGCTGCTGGAGGAGCTGCAAGCGATCGATTTCGTGTTGGTGGAGTTGACACTCTATCTGGATACGCACCCCGATGACGCCCAGGCGTTGGAGCAGTTTAATCAATGTGCGCAGCAGCGCCAGCTTCTGGCCCAACGGTACGAGTCCGAGTTCGGACCGCTTCTGCAGTATGGCCACAGCTTTTCGGGGTATCCCTGGCAATGGTGGGAGCCGCCGTGGCCGTGGCAGGTCTGATTCAAAGCCGACCAGGAGAGGAGACTTGAGCGATGTGGATCTATGAGAAAAAGCTGCAGTACCCGGTCAGGGTCAGCAAGTGCGACCCGCGCATGGCGAAGCTGCTGATCGAGCAGTACGGCGGTGCGGACGGCGAGCTGGCGGCGGCGCTGCGGTATTTGAATCAGCGATATTCGATCCCGGATAAAGTGATCGGACTTCTGACGGACATCGGGACGGAGGAATTCGCCCATTTGGAAATGATCGCCACAATGGTCTATAAGCTGACCAAAGACGCCACGACGGAACAGCTGAAGGCCGCGGGATTAGATGAGCATTACGTGAATCACGATCGGGCGCTGTATTACAACAACGCGGCGGGCGTACCATGGACGGCTACCTATATTCAGGCCAAAGGCGATCCGATCGCCGACTTGTATGAGGACATCGCCGCGGAGGAAAAAGCGCGCGCCACTTATCAATGGCTGATCGACATGACGGACGACCCGGATTTGCAGGACGGTCTGAAATTTTTGCGCGAGCGCGAAGTCATTCATTCGCTCCGCTTCCGCGAGGCGGTGGAGATTTTGAAGGCGGAGCAGGGGGCGAAAAAGGTGTTTTAAGGGAACCGGGCTCGGAGGACAGGCAGAGGGGGTTCATATATCGTTTTCATTCTCTTAAAAACGATGGCGTCCGGAACGAGTAGGAAAATCACTCCGTACGCCATCGTTTATTTTTTATGTGAGGACATCGTTTGACAATCTGTGACAATCATGGTTCTATAAGACGTGATATGTTTATGCGGATGTCAGGAGGAGAAAGGGAATGACGACGAACAAGAGAACACCGGAAGCGATGATCTTCGATTTGGACGGGACGCTATTTCAGACGGAAACGCTGCTGCTGCCGGCTTACCACGCTACATTCGAACAGCTGCGTGCGGAAGGGCTGTTTCAAGGGGAAACGCCGGATGAGAAATACATTTTGAGCGGGCTTGGCATGCTGCTGGAGCATATATGGCAGCTGGTGATGCCGGATGCCGATATAGCGGTTCACCGTCGTGCGGACGAGCTATTGCTGGAGCTGCAAGTAGAGAGGATGGCGCGCGGCGAAGGCAAGCTGTATGACGGCGTTGCCGACACGCTGCGGGAACTGCGCCGGAGGGGTGTGCGGCTGTTCATAGCCAGCAACGGTCTGGAAGCTTACGTCAAAGGCGTTATCCGTCACCAAGGGCTGGAGCCGCTTTTTGAAGCCGGAGGCTTGTACAGCGCAGGGGAATATGCGACCCGCTCCAAGGTGGATCTCGTGCGGCAGCTGTTGGACAAGTACGGCATCGAAAACGCTTGGATGGTCGGTGACCGTTCCTCGGACGTCGAGGCGGGACATGCGAACGGGCTGTTTGTGGTCGGCTGCGATTATGCGGGCTTCCGCAAAGAGGGAGAACTGGATCAGGCCGATGTTCGCATCGCGGATTTCCGTGACCTTCCGGCATTGCTCGAAGCGTAAGGAACGGAAAGACTTTTGTTTTGAAGTCCCGGACCCGGATTCGCTGCCGGGTATAAAAAACATCGATGACGCATCGGTGTTTTTTTATGGACAAAAACCGGAAATCCGGCCCAAAAGAAAAGACCGCTGCTTTAAACAGACGGGTCTTGGTGTGATTCGCTTTGTGGGGATTGCGGTACAAGGTCCAAATGATTGGTATCGGTTTTGGGCGCCGCTTTCTTTTCGAGCAGATGGAGAGCGAATTCGATGGGGCGGCGAATTGCCCTGCGGTACGTCTGAAGATCTCCGGTTAATCGGAACACGTCGCGCGAAGGCTTCGGATTGACTTCCAGCAGCCATACATGCCCCGACGGATCGACCGCCAGATCGATGCCGGCTTCGCAAAACGTGCCGAACTTGGCTTCGAGATGCTGCGCGATATGGATCCCGAGGGTATAGGCGGTTTCCTTGATGCTCTTTACTGTCTCTTCCGTCCTGAAGCGGTTTTTGAGCATCGTTTCCATCGAGATTGCCGTCCCGCCGCCGTGCAGATTGGAAGTGACGGAAAACGGCGGTCCGATACGGCCGGCGCATCCGGTTACCTGCCACATTCCTTTGCCGTCTTTTTGCACCAGCATCCGAAAGTCGTGCACCCGACCGTCCTTCAGCTCAAGCGGAATGCCCTGCTGCACGATGTATTTGCTCTGCAACCCCCAGCCGGCAAGCCGGGTCGGAATTTGCGCTGCGGGCACCTTGGTCGCCGGCAAAATGCGGCGATTCGCATCCCTTCCCTGCATGAGATACCCACTGCTTCCCCGCAGCCGCTGCAAGCGGACAATACCGCGTCCCCCCGTGCCGCTTTTCGGTTTCATGTACACAATCGGGTACTTCTTAAGAAACTGCTCCAGCTGCTTCCGGCTTTTGTAATGAACGGTGGAAGGCAGGTGCGGAGCGATGTTTTCATTTTCCGAGAGCAGGCAGTGCACGGTCCATTTGTTGGCCAGAGGCCGGCTCAGGTAGCGGAGGTTGGTATATTTTTGACGGAAGCGCGTGATCTTGCGGTAATTGTCCGCCCCGTGATACCGGCACCGGTCATAGACGATCGGCGGAAAGCCGACCCACCTGCGGGTCCATGATCGGGTAGCTTTGTTATAGACGAGCGCGTGAATCCGCGTTCGGTTGTCATCCACATCGTCCGGGGTGAATACGAACACGTCCACCCCGAGTTTTTGTCCATACATGCTTAGTTTGCGGTAAAACGAAAGCTCTTCTAGCTTCCGTCCCGGCATATAAATGGCCAGCACGCCCAGTTGGGGATTCAAGTGCAGCTCACCTGCCTGTTCTTCTTATTAATCGCGCTCGGTGTTGAATTGAGCCAGAAGGGGGAAGGCATCCGTTTTTTTAGGAGGGCGTTTCGGTTTGCGCTTGGCCAAATAGATGGAGTACAGGATCAGATTTTCGAGCGATTTTTTGCGGATCGGCGGCTCGTCGAATTTCATCGGCTTGGAGTTTGCCTCGAAAAACCAAATGTGCCCTTCTTGATCGACGCCGAGGTCCATGGACATTTCGCCTAACATATGGCCGCTGGACTTCTCGATCTGCTTCGCGATGGTAAGCGCCGCTTTTTTGGCGCGGGTGATGATGCGTTTGCTGCCGGGCCCGCCGAAGGAATAGGTTAGCAGCTTGGTGGGATCGTCAATCGAGCCGCCCCGTGGAACGTGGGTCGTGATGCTGAGTTTTCCGGCCAGCCTGGCGCCGATTCCCGCGACGCTCCACTGGCCTTTGCCGTTCTTTTGCACGAGCACCCGCAGATCGAACGGACGCTGCTTATAGCTGGAGAGGGGGATTCCCTGTTGGATGATGTAGTCCTTGCCCCCGATCAGCTCCTGTACTTCCGACCACAGCCGGGAGACGCTGGGATAACGGGAGATATGGCTTTTCGTCTTTTCCTGAATGCTGAGCTCAAATGTTTTGGACTTCGTATCGACAAGGCTTCGGCTTACTCTCATGATACCTTTGCCGGCTTTGCCGCGAATCGGCTTGAGATACAGAAACGGGTACTCGGCAAGCAGCTTGTCGAGCTCCTCGCCGGAGGAGAGGCGTCTCGTGTCGGGAATGTAACTCTGCGTCTTCTCGGCATGATTTAGCCATTCGAACAAGGTCCATTTATTGAAGAAGGACGGATTGAAAAAGCGGACCCTTCTCTGCCGCATGCAGGTTTGAATCACCTGCTGCACCTCGGGCAGCAGCTCGAATTTGCGGTAAGGAATCCGGTTATATATGACGTGGGGGGCGGGAAACACCCCTTTTTTCCACGTTTTGTCGGCCTCATTGTAGGTGTATCCGACGACTTTGCGTCCGGACAGCTTGAAATCAGCCGTTGTCATGACGTAGACGAGAACACCGCGCTCTGCACCGGTTCGGATCAGGTCGATAAAATTTTCTTGATTCCCGCGAAAAATTCGCGTTTTATCCGAGTGAGTAAGAATGGCCAGCGTCGGATTTTCGCGCTTGGACGGTGCGTTGGTGTTGGTATCCACTCAGGAATCCCTCCTTGACCGAAATCGGCTCAAGTAGAGGCAGTAGTCGTAGATGTTTTGCAGCGAGGCTCTTCCTTGTTCCTTCAGCGCCGGGTGCTTGAAAATGGACCGTCCCGGCTTGGAATTCGCCTCGAACATCCAGAGGTGTTCGTTCTGGTCAATCCCGATATCGAAGCCAAGCTCGCCCAAGGTATGCCGGTAATTCCGCTCGATGTCCTCCGCCAGCTTGACGGCGGTTTCTTTGGCATTCGCGAGCACCGCATCCGCCCGGTTGCCGAAAATTTGCCGGAGTACCTGTTCGGGCGTCATAAGCTGCCCGCCCGTGCGCACATGGGTCGTGACGCTGCCTTTGCCCGCTTTCTTGGCCCCGATGGCGGCAACGACCCATTGGTTGGCGTTGTTCTTGGTCATATGGAAACGGAAATCGATCGGACAGCTGTCGAGTTCGATCAGGCGAATCCCCTGTTGGGCGACGTAGTTGTTCAACCTTCCGCTCTGCTTGTTGAGCAGCGACATGAGGGCCTCGAACCGGCTGAACCGCAGCAGCACGTTGCGCCCCCCGCGCCGGAAACGGGCATAGTAGCCGCGTTTCGGATTGTACGTCAGGCGGAAAATGCCGATGCCGAGGCTGCCGCCGGTCGGTTTCAAATAGATGAATTTATGCTTTTCCAGCATTTCCTTGATTTGCGAAGGGGTGGGGTTGTTCCGGGACTCGGGAACGTAACGGGAAGCTTCGGTGCCTTCCAGCAAATTGTACACATCCCATTTGTCGAAAAAAGTCCAGTTGAAGAGCGGAATCCCTCTGCGAATAAACCGCTGCTTGAATGCGTTCATCGACTCGAGCCGCTCCGCCTTGCGACTGGGCAGCCGATTGTAGATCACATCGGGTAGCGGCATCGTCTTGCGTACCCAGCCGCCTTCGCCTCGCGGGAGAACGGCGCTGACGGTCGCTTGAGACCAGTTGACGCTTTGAGGGGAAAACCCGTAGTAGAATGCTTTGTCGGAGCCGGCGCGCATAAACTGCCGGATAAACTCCGTCCGATTGCCGAACGGAGCGTTGCCTCCTCCCGTAACGCTGGTCAAGACCCCGATCAGCGGGCCGATGCGGATGTCTTTGCCGTTGCTGCACGTGATCATGCTGGTGCCAGCCCGCGGAATGCGAAGCTGCGTGTAAAGGAATGACGGCAAATACAGATGGTTGCCGTTCTTTTTCAGCAGCTTCAAACCTGCGTATACGCTTTTGCCTCCGAGGTGCAGATGTATGTTTCGTGTTTTGGATACTTTAAGCGCCCGCGCCAATTCGCCGGAGAGGTAGACGACCCGCTCCTGACGCTGGGTGACATGAATCGTGCAAGTTGTCAAGCTCATGTTGAACCTCCTAAGAGTTTTGCCGCAGGCAAAACTTTCTTCGAAAGCATGGGCTGAGTTTTGCCGCAGGCAAAACTTTCTTCGAAAGTGTAGGTAGCACTTTGCCGGGCATTGTTAAGGCTGCTTTTGCCTGACGTTCGCCTGCGCACGCGGCTGTCGCAGCAAATACCGCGCGTAGCGCAGCGGGTTAGCCAGTGCGTCCTGTTTGGCTTGGTCGTCTTGTAAATAAGTAAAGATGGAGCGGCCGGGTTTGGAATTCACTTCGAGAATCCAACTATTGCCGTCCGTGTCGACACCGAAATCGATGCCGAGCTCGGCGAGCCGCCCGTGACAAGATTCCAGCGCTTCCGGAAGCCCCACAGCGAGCTGTTTCAGCTCGTGAAGGAGCTTCTCGGCGCGTGTCGGTCCGAACTCGCGGGCCAAGAACGGTCCGATGGGTTCCACCGTGCCCCCGCCGTGCAGATTGGAGGTGAGGCTGCCGTTCTGCCCCCGGCGGACGGCCATGCCGGTCAGCTTCCAACGGCCATCGCCGTCTTTTTGCACGAGCGCGCGCACGTCGTACGCGTCGCCGTTTTGCGACTGCAGCGGCAAATACTGCTGCAGCAAATAGCTGCGCTGCGCGACGAAGCGGCGCAGCCATCGAAGCAGCGCCCCGGCGTCGGCGAAGCCGCACGCGACGGCGCGGTTGCGCGGATCGCGCCCGCGGACGGTGAACGCCGCTCCGGCGGCGTTCGCCGTTCCCGCGGGGGACGCGCTTTCGCGGCGAACGAGCAGCACGCCGCGTCCCTGGGAGCCGCCGCGCGGCTTCAGAATCGCTTCGCCGCGCTGTCGGAGCCAATCCGCGAGCGTTCGCATGCTGCGCAGCGGCTGCGTCTCGGGCAGGTGGCGGTCAAACCGGCCGTCCCGCCGAAGCGCTTGCTGAACGTCCCACTTGCCCTTCAAGCCGTGACCGAGCAGTCGGACGGAGGACTGCTGTTTAAGACCCTGCAATGCGTTCCGATAATCGGCGTATTGCCTCCGGGCGGTGAAAAAGCAGCGGTCATATACGATAGCCGGCAGTTCAAAGGTCAGGATGACCCACTCCTTGGACGCCGCATCATAGACATACCCGGTTACTTGCGGCCGGGACCAATCGATGCCCTGCGGAGTAAATACGAATACCGTCAAACCGCTGCGGCTCCCGAGGATGCACAAGCGGCGGTAAAAACCGCGGTTGGCAAAAGGCGGATGTTCATCGGTTTGCGTCGTCATGATGCCGACGGTACTTTTGTTCGGGCGGTGTGGTTTCATCATGCGCTTTACCTCGATCCGTTCAAGCTGCATCGTCGGAGGACCCCGAATTATCCCATATACGGGGGCAGGTTATCGGGGAAGAATCGCTTTCAGGCTCACCGATCCGGAAGCTTGGCGAACCGGTCAAAACTTCGTCGCGAAGCGGGCGTACTGAACCAGCTTCTTGACGGAGGGGCGGATCTTGAGCCCGGCCGCCATCTGCGTATTGTCCTCCTTCGACGGTTTCGAATTGACTTCAAGCAGCCATACCCGGCCATTCGTATCGATCGCCAGATCGATTCCAAGTTCGGCATAATGGCCTGGGACCTGCTCTTCGATACCCTTGGCAATTTGGATGGCTGCCCGTCTTAGCTTGCCTAAACCGCCCGCCGCCGAGGCCGCCCCCGAGCGTCCCAAAGCGTCCTTGGCGGTCGTCAGCGTGCCGCCCCGCGCCAGATTGGAGACGAAGTGATGCGTGCCGGCGATTCGGGCAACGATGGACGTAATGCCCCATTGTCCGGTATCCCCGCGCTGCACCAAGGCCCGAAAATCGACAGGCCGGCCGTTCACGGTCAGCAAGCTGAGCCCTTGCTGAATTTGATAGCGTTGGGTTTTCAATTTGCCCGAGATGCTGCTGTACAGCTTGCCAAGGGTGGGAAAGGACTGCTTACGGGCGCCGCCCAGATTCGTGAAATGGCAAACGTATCCGCCCGGCTGTTTTTTAATCCGAATGATGCCTTTTCCAAGGCTGCCGGTAATCGGTTTGAGAAACACGGTCGGATGCTTGGCGCACATCGATTTGAGAAGCTGGAGGTTCCGCAGCAAATACGACTCCGGCAAGTACGGATGCAGACCCGTTTCCTTGCGGAGGGCATCGAACACTTCCGTCTTGTTTAAATACTTTTCATTGAAGAGCACCGCATTATGGCGGCTCTTGGCTTGCGTCACAAAGTACTGCACGTTGGGACGGTTTTCCAGCTTGCGCGAGGTCAGACGGTTATACAGCACGTGCGGCACCGGGAACGTCGTTTTTTCCCAGCCGCCGGTTGCCTTGACGCGCCATCCCCGAACATGGTCGTTCTGTCCGCGTAAATCCTCGGGCGTGCTGAAAAACACCGATGCGCCATACAGTCTGCATGCTTCGGAGAGCTCGCGGCTAAAGGCGGTGTTCGCCCCGAACAGCCTGTCGGCGGAATCGGCGTAAACGCGGCTGACCATGACACCGATCAGCGGGCCGAGATGAATCGTATGGGTTCCGGTTTTGTATTGAAGACAGAGCTCATCCCCGTGGGCAAGCCCACACCTGGAAGCTAACGAACCGCTCAAGCGCAGCACGCCGGCCTTGGACGAAGAGATGACCGAAATCTCCTCCCGGGCAGAACCGAAACGGAGTTGGAGAGGCTGCTGCAGCGGAATCTTCCATTTTTTTACGACAGATTCGCTGAGCGTCAGAACGGAGCCGTCCGAGGAATTGCCGGCGCTTTGGATCTGGATCTTCACCTTTGTTCTTTTCATGCGGAACTCCTTCCCAGCACCGGCTTGCCGCAAGACATGCCGCAACATGCTTTGAACATTGAGAAGCGAACTACTGCATCATATGAGGGCGTTTAAGCCTTGGTAAAAAAAACTCCCTATATCGGGCAAGTGCCCGCAGGCCCGTCGACTCCCGCCATAACTGGAATACATTTGCCGGAGGAGGGAAAACCTAACAAGCGATATGTACTGCCGGGAGGAGGGAACTTATGTCGGAGCAAGATCTTTTTGAGCCTTTGCGTTCCGTTCTGGAAAAACACGGTCAGCTGCAGACGCGGAGCATCCCGAATGCGCAAGGGACATGGATGCTGATGTATTACGGAGACTTGGCCGACGCCAAAATTTTGCAGACGCAAGTGATTCCTCCCATGCAGGAAAAAGCGCCCGGGGGAGTCTCCTTGGAAACGCTCATTCGCCATCTGCCGGTGGATCAGCAGGAGAAGGCAGGGGATATCGACCGGGTGGTGAAACGGTTGATCTCCGGCTGGACATTGCTCCTCTCCAGCGTGGAACGCGGAGGCTATTTGCTCAACACGGCGTTGAAGATCGACCGCAGCGCCACGAGCCCCGAGGTCGAATCACAGATCACGGGCCCGCAGGTGGCACTGACCGAATCGCTGCAAACGAACATCTCTTTGATTCGGCAATATTTACCGGACACGCGGCTCCGCTATGCGTCGTATCAGATCGGCGAAAGCACGCACACCGAAGTGATGCTGCTTTACATGGAGGGCGTTGCCCCAGTCGACGAAGTTTCCTTAATGAAAGACAAGCTGGCGAACGTGAAATTCAAAGGCATTACCGACAGCTCGATGCTTTTGCAAAAAATCGACGACAATCCGGAGTCGCTGTTTCCGCAAATGATTTCCAGCGAACGGCCCGACCGGATCGTATTGAACTTGATCGAAGGCCGTCTGGTTATTCTCGTCGACGGCAGTCCGTTCGCGCTGCTGGGACCGTCGCGCTTTTTCGACTTTTTCAAATCGGCCGAAGACCGGTATATACGCACCAATATGGCCTTGTTTTTGCGGCTGCTCCGCTTGGCCGCTATTTTCATCTCGGTTTTTTTCACGCCGCTGTATGTGGCCGCCTTGACGTACCACTACCAGCTCATTCCCTCCAATATGCTGGTACCGCTGGCGCAATCGCGCTCCAAGGTGCCTTTTCCTCCGCTGATGGAGGCACTGCTGCTGGAATTCATCATCGAACTGCTGCGGGAAGCGGGAGCGCGGCTTCCGACCAAGGTCGGTCAGACCATGGGTATCGTCGGAGGTATCGTGATCGGACAGGCGGCGGTTCAAGCCGGATTTACCAGCAATATTCTGATCATCATCGTGGCGTTGGCTGCGCTTTCGTCTTTTATTACGCCGGTCTACATTATGGGTGCGGCGATCCGAATCTTGCGCTTTCCGATGCTGCTGCTGGCCGGGGCGTGGGGGGCGGTCGGGATCATGACGGGAGTCAGCTTCGTTCTGATTCATCTGCTGCGCGTCAAGACTATCGGCCAATCCTACTTGCATCCGCTCTATCCGTTTCATATCGGCAAGATGCGAGCCAAGCTGCCGATCAGCTTCCGGAGCCTGAGTCAGGACATTTATGAAGAACCGGCAGGTGATTCCCGGTGAGGACCAGCAAACGGACGAAGCCGCTCAACGCTTACGTCCTTTTCTTCATCATTTCGGGGACGCAGCTTGGCGATCCCGCGCAAAACTTTCAACGAAACGTCTACATCGCGGCCGGCCACGACGCCTGGGTGTGCATGATTTTAAACGGTTTGCTGGTCAGCGCAGCTTTGTATGCGATGATCAAAACGATGGAGTATTATCCGGACAACGATCTGTATCAGATCCATCAGGAGCTGTTCGGCCGTTGGCTGGGCAAGCTGTTCAATTTTGCGTTCGTGCTGTATTTTTTTGTGCTTTGCTTTACCGTGCTCCATTCGTATACCGAAGTCGTCCATACCTGGCTTTTTCCGGACATGAACAGCTGGCTGTTCAATACGCTGATGAGCCTGCTGTTTCTGTACGGCGTGACCGGGGGAATACAGGTTATCGCAGGGTTTGCGGTCGTGTCGTTTATATTGTGGCTCTGGGTGTTCCTGCTGTACTATTTTCCGTGGAAATATGCGCAGGTCGATCAACTGCTTCCGCTGCTGGAGGCCAAGCCCGGGCAAATTGTAAACGGCATGCGGGCTGCTACTTATCCGATGCTTGGCTACGAGCTGGTTTGCTTTTTGTACCCGTTCATCCGGGACAAGCACAACGTGCAGAAGTATTCCCAGCTGGCTATCGTTTTTACGGTGTTCACTTACTGCACGCTGCTGATCAATGCCATTGTGTTTTATGCGGGAGAGCAGTTGAAGCACACGGTATGGGCAACTTACTCCTGGTACAAAATCGCGCAAATTCCGTTCGTTGAGCGGTTTGAGATCGTCGGGGCCGCCTATTGGATGATTCTGGTGCTGCCGAACAATCTGGTGCTGCTGTGGGCATCGACGCGCGGCATGCGCTCTCTCTTCAAGCTGAAGCAAAAGTACGCTCTCTATGCCTGCTGCTTGATCTTCGTGCTGTCGTCGGAGCTGCTTTTTACGCACGAGGATGTGGAGTGGATGTCCAATCTGCTTGGAGAAATCGGAATTTATCTCGTCTGGCTGTATCCCATCGCGTTGTTTGTGCTTGTCCGGTGGAAGCGCGGCCGCGGGAAGAAGAAAGGAGCGGGGGCATGAAGCTGAAACGAACGGCCATGACGGCGGCCATGCTTCTGCTGGCGGCTTCCGTCGTGGCGGGCTGTGTGCAGGCCCGGGTGCTGGAGAGACTCGGGCTGGTCATTGCCGCCGGATACGACGAAGCCCCGGGAGACAAAATTCTTGGCACCTCGGTGCTCTACGAGATTGACCCGGGAGCAAAGGAGCGCTCCAATGTCATTACGTCGACCGCATATACGAGCAAGGGGCTCCGGTACAACAGTAATATCGAATCGCGCAAAAAACTGACCTCGGGCCAGCTCCGGGTCGTCGTATACCATGAGGACTTGGCGCGCAAAGGATTGACCGAGCTCGTCGATACGATGCTGCGCGATCCGGAGGTCGGCTCGGCTGTCTATTTGGCCGTTTCCAAAGGACGGGCCTACGATCTGATGACAAGACGCTATCCCGAGATCGGCAATGTCGGCGAATATTTGTTTCAATCGATCCGGCAAAACGTAGAAAGCGAGGAGATGGTCTCTCCGATTCTGCATGAATACATCCGCGATCTGTACTCACCGGGGAGAGACCCGGTGCTCCCGTACATCGTTCAACGGAATAACGAGATTATTTTATACGGAGCTGCTCTGTTCCGGGGAGACCGGATGGTCGCGACGATGCCGCTGCGCAAAATTTTTTATCTCCGGCTGTTGCGGGATCGATTCTACTCCGGGATGACGGAGATTGGCCTATCGCCGGAAGCGCTCGGCTCGATCGTCTCCCCGTCCAAAGGGCAGAAGCAGATTTATCTTGTGCTCGATTCGGTGAAAAGCGAAAGCCGGATCCGGTTGACCAATGCGAAGCAGCTGGCATTCACGGTGCAAGTTCGCTTGAGCGGGAGGCTGCAGGAGATCTCGTCACCGGTCAATCTGCGGAACCGGCAGGTGATCGAACTATTGGAGCGCGAAGCGAGCAAGGCGGTTCAAGCTAACGCGATGGCGTTTATCGAAAAAACGCAGAAGCTGAACGTCGATCCCGTCGGCTTCGGAGAGAAGTACCGGGCGCAGCACCGGGGCAGCGGCCTGACTGTGGACAAATGGAAGCAGCTGTATCCGAAAGCCAAGGTGCGTGTCGAGGTGAGCACGAAAATTTTGCGGACCGGCCAGACGGATTAGCGGTTGCCGGCGGAGGCAACTGCCCCGGCGTTGTACCCGTCGATCCACCGTACCGCTTCGGAGATATACGGTACAGTGCAAGAAGCGCGGGCTTGCACGTCCGGGTGGCTTGAAGCCATGGCGAAGCTGTGCGGCGTTACCGCAAACATGGACAAATCGTTGAAGGCGTCGCCGAAGCAGGCCGTTTCTTCCGGGCGGATATTCAGCTTCTCCAGGAGGGCAAGCAGGCCGCTACCTTTGGAACTTCCCTTGGGCATGACATCCAAACAATCGATATCCGAAATATACGCGTCAACCGCTTCCCCGTATCGCGCCAGCAGCGTTTGCTGAAATTCGCGGAGTCGGCCGACATCGCCCATGAACGAAATTTTGCCGCAGACGAGGTCGCGTCCGAGCCGCTCCCGGAGGCCCTCCACCGCCTCGAAAGGAGCCATCAGCCGCGGGGCGAGCCGCTGCGCATGCTCGCTCCACCGTTCCGTCATGTAGCGGTCGGGTCCGGCGAGCAGCGTCAGAAACGGCAGGCCGGCTGCCGCCTGCGAGAGCTCGACGATCAATTCGCGCTCGAACGCGTGGTGGCGGATCAGCTCCCCGCCGGCTGCGTGCACGTAGGCGCCGTTTTGCGAGATGCAGTGGGCGGTGATTCCGACCGTTTCCATCACCTTCGCAATTTCCGGACGCATGCGTCCGGAGGCGAAAGCGACGTCAACCCCGCGTCCGATCGCGTCGTGCAGCGCCTGACGGTCCTCCGGACGGATTGTCCGGTGCCCGAGCAGCAGCGTGCCGTCTAAATCGCTAACGATCAGTTTAATCATCGTTCGTCCACTCCTTCGGCGATCAGAATTTCGATATTGTGCCGACGCAGCGCTTCGCTCATCGGCTCTGCAGGCGGCCGGTCCGTAATGACAATATCGATGCAATCCAGTCCCGCTACCCGGTAAAATTGGCGGAGACCGAACTTCGTATGATCCGCCAGCACGATCACTTGATCGGCGCGGCGGATCATCTCCTTCATAACATAGCCTTCCTCCTCGAAGGGGTTGGTCAGCCCGTCCGGCGTCAGCCCGCTGGTGCCGAGGATCAGCTTGTCGGCCTGATAGTCGCGAAGCATCTCGAGCGTTCGCGCGCCGGAAATAAAACGGTGGTGCGGGTGGACGACTCCGCCGAGCAAATGCACGGTGCTGCCTTGTTTGGGAGAGAGGAGACCGGCAATGTCGATCGAGTTGGTCACGATGACGTGGCCGTCGGTTCGAAGCTGCTCCGCCGCATGAAGCACCGTCGTGGAAGCGTCCATGAACAAGTAGTCGCCGCTGTGGATCAGCGAAGCGGCGAGCCGGCCAATCGCCCGTTTCACGTCGGATTCCGCTTGCAGCCGGTCGCGGTAGCCCGAGATGTCTTTATTCAGCGAAGGCCAGATCGCTCCCCCGCGCGTGCGCAAAATTTTTCCCTGCTCCTCCAGCTTGACGATATCCCGGCGGGCCGTATCCCGGGAAACCTGAAACAGCTCGCAGATCTCTTCCACGGAAATGCGCTGATGCGCTTGCATGTGCTGTAAAATGGCGATTAACCGTTCCTCCTGATACATGACAGGCTCCTTCCGATGCAGGATGACAATATCTTTAACCGCATTATAAGCGAAAGTACTTAAATGTTGCAAGCGATAATAAGTAAAGGTAAGTAAAATACGTACTGGAAATCATTTGAACGAACGGATGCATTCCGCGAGGGCGTTATGTTACAATGGCTGAAGCGTACAAATGCCTATGAACTTACGCAAGAAGGGAAAAGAAACGCACGTGACAGAAACGAAAAGAAAATCGAAACCGAAGCTGCTGGAGCTGGACATCGTCCGGGCCATCGCCATTCTCGCGGTCGTGCTCATTCACTCGACGTCCGACGCCACGGTCGAGCTGCCGCCGGGCAGCGGCTCCCAGGCGGTGTATCTGGCGCTCAACAAGCTTGCCAATTTTGCCGTGCCGGTGTTTATTTTGGTCAGCGGTCTGGTGCTGTTTTACCGCTACCAGGACGACTTCGGCGGCAAGCAGGCGCTGCAGTTTTATTTGAGGCGGGTCAAGCAGGTGCTCTACCCGTATCTGGTTTGGTCGTTCTTTTATTACTTGTACAACCAGTGGATTTATTTCCGGGCGAACCTGCATTGGAACACGGGCGAATTTTTGGATTTGCTGCCGTGGGCGGATGCTTCGTATCACTTGTATTTTATGGTCATCATCGTCCAGTTTTATTTGCTGTTCCCGCTGCTGATGTGGCTGTGCCGGGCATTTCGCTGGTTCCGCAGCGGCTTGATCTGGATCGGCCTGCTCATTCAGGCCGGGTTTTATGCGTATCACAACTGGGTGGAGCCGTTCGGCCATATGCCTTCGCTCTGCATCAACTATTTCAGCATGTTTACGCTGGGCGGGTGGATCGGCCTCCATTACGAAGCGTTTTCGGCTTGGATTCGCAAGCACTTCGTCTGGGTGCTGCCGCTGACGGCTGTGCTGGGCTTCGGCTTCATGGGCTTGTTCCAGATGGAAGTGCGGTTGAACATCGTTTTGGCCCACCCGTGGTATCAGGTTTTGTTTTTCGCTTATGCGGGTTTTGCCGCCATGAGCTTGATCCGGTTGGGCCAACTGCTGCTGGAGCGGGCAAAAGCGGCGGCGCGTGTGCTCATGGCGCTCGGAGCCGCCTCGTTCGGCATCTATCTGGCGCATCCGGCGGTGCTTACCTATTACAAAACGCATGTCCTCCCGTACAGCGGCGCCATGTCGGCTTATCATGCCTATGTATTTGGGGCGTTCGCGCTTAGCCTGACGGTTCCGTGGATCGCTACGGTCCTGTACGGACAAGCCATGCGGCCGTTCCGGCGCAAGAAGCCGAAGCCGAGCCCCGGAGGGAGCGCCTAGCGAAGTTAAGGAGCCGATAAGGTGCTATTTTGGCCGGGACCCTCATACAATGTATCGTACAAGTTGTACGAGGGGAGGCTGGAATTTTGAAGGGGACCCGGAATATCGTTGGGTTGGCCCTGGCGCTGGGCATGATGCTATATGCCGTACCGAGGCTCGATTTCGGCGGGGGCTGGACGCTGCCTGCCGTATTCGGCGCAGGATGGATCGTCTTTGCGCTGCTCGTCACGGCCGCGCATTTACACGAGCTGCTTGGCGTGGAGGAGGAGACGAAGCGGGAGCTGCTCAAGATCAAACGAATGAAAAAATGGCGGCTGGAGCAATCGCTGCAGGGCAGGCGCAGCCTTTTGCAGATCAAAAAATAGCGAAAAAAGTCCGTTTTCACCCCTTGTGCGGTGGAAAACGGACTTTTTTTCTGCTCCAGCTACACGATGAGCGAGATGGCCAGCAAATCGAATAGGACGAGCGGCAATACCACGTTGCTGTAGTAGGGATTGTAGTACGGATAAGCATAAGGGCCGGGAAGCAGGGCGCGGCCGTGCTCCGGAGACATTTGCAAATACACGTAATGATCGTCGACTTTCACGATCACGCCTTCGTAGCTGTGCCCGTGAACCGTATATACGCGCACGGGTCTCTGCAAATATTCGGTGCATATGCTGTGAATGCGCTCCTTGCACCGGTTGAATGCTTCCGCGTCGCGCGTTTCAAGCTCATAGACGGTCAGCGTCTCGCCTGCGAGTAGACTGTCTGGCATATGGATTCCACACCTCCTATGGGGTTTTGCCTAATCCATTGTATGCTGACGGGCTCATTTTCTAGTCCTGGGCACAGTTTTTTTCGTGCAAAAAAAATGATAAGATATAGTACAGAGTGATACAGAATTAGAATGGATTGGTGAGACAGATGAGTGAAAACGAAACGATCAACGTGCAGGAAGCCGCAACCAAGCACGAACAAATCTTGAAATATATCGAGAGCTTGAACATCGGCAGCAAAATCTCCGTCCGAAAAATCGCCGAGATGCTGGGGGTCAGCGAAGGGACGGCTTACCGCGCGATCAAGGAGGCGGATGCGATCGGACTGGTGGCGACGAAGGAGCGGGTAGGCACGGTCCGCGTCGAGAAAAAGCTGCGCGACCAGATGGATAAGCTGACGTTCGCGGAAGTCGTCAATATGGTCGACGGTGAAGTGCTCGGCGGCATGACGGGCTTGGAGAAGACCTTGAACAAGTTCGTCATCGGCGCGATGGAGCAGGATGCGATGATGCGCTATATCGATCCGGGCAGCCTGCTGATCGTCGGAAACCGGAGCACGGCGCATCTGGGCGCGTTGGAGCAAGGGGCGGGCGTGCTGATTACGGGCGGCTTCGGAACAAGCGAGGAGGTCAAGGAGCTTGCCGACCGGCTGGAGCTTCCCATCATTTCCAGCAGCTACGATACGTTCACGGTCGCATCCTTGATCAACCGTGCGATTTACGACCGGCTGATCAAGAAGAAAATTTTGCTGATCGAGGATATTGTCCCCCAATCGATGCAGGTGTACGCGTTGAAGGCGCATCATACGCTGAAAGACTGGCAGCGGCTGCACGAGGAAACCGGGCACAGCCGGTTTCCGGTGGTGGACGAGTGGAACCGCGTCATCGGCATGATTACGTCGAAGGATTTGATCGGCGCCGAGCCGGATCAGACGATCGACAAGCGGATGACCCGGGGACCGGTGACGGCAAGCGTAAACACGTCGGTGGCGGCGGCGGCCCATCTGATGGTATGGGAGGGCATCGAGCTGCTGCCGATCATCGACATGAGCCGCAAGCTGACCGGCGTCATCAGCCGCAAGGACGTGCTGAAGGCGATGCAGCATATACAGCGCCAGCCGCAGCACGGGGAGACGTTCGAGGATTTGATCTGGTCGGGCTTCTGCGAGGAGAAGGGCGGGGACGGGCATACCGTCTTCCGCGGGACGATTACCCCGCAGATGACGAACCGGCTCGGCACCGTTTCCGAAGGCGTGCTGACGGTGCTGATGACGCAGGCCGCTTATCACGCGGTGCAGGATGTCAAGAAGGGCGATCTTGTGCTGGACAACATGGCTTCGTATTTTATCAAGCCGGTGCAGATCGACAGCGCGGTGGAAATTCGTCCCCGCATCATCGAGGTGAGCCGCAAATTCGGCAAAATCGATGTCGAGATGCATCTCGATGGCGTCTTGGTGGCCAAGGCGATGCTGACGGCGCAAGTATTCGAGCCTTAGAGGGGAGCGGGAACAAGGGCGGCTGCGGAGCCGTTCAAGCCCGCCAATGGCTTCACGGGCTTGGCGGGCGGCCGGAAGGACTATCGTCCTCCGGTGCCTTTCGGAGCGTTTTAGGCGGGGCCGGCTTATTTCCGGCTGAACAGATTGTGATTGCGGATGCCCGCAAACAGATTGAACAAGCCGAGCAGCAGGCAGACGGTTCCGAAGATGCGGCGGGTTGCGGAATCTTCGAAGAAGAACAGCTGGGATACGGCGATCACGACAAGCATAAGTCCCATGCAGATGTTCATCCGGGCCGAGTACAGGCCGCGCTGCTTCGGTTCCGCTTCCCGGCGGTAACGCATGCTGAAATATAAAGACAATACGAGGAAGATGACGATCAGCACGCTGAGCGTCCATTGAATGGTTTGCATCTTGAGCGGCACATCCTTATGTACGGGTTCTGCTTCCACTTTAGCGATTTCCGCCAGGGAAATCAACCGGCAGCAGGAGAATACGAGAGCGGGATGCGCTTCCACTCTTTGACCGTGACCCATACCTTAAGCTCCGTTTGCGTCAGCACGATCCATTTGACGTCCTGTACGATATAATCCTTATCCATTACGCCGACGTAAGGCTTCTCTGTCAAAATTTGCTCGTACACGTCGGGCATGGCGGCAAAATCCGATATTTTGCGGCCGACGACGATTTTTTTCAAATCGCCGTGAATGCGGCGCTTCAGCTCGCTTTCCGTCACCTTGTCGAGCGTCGTGTGCTCCCCGGGCTCGATATAAATGTTCAGGAGATTAATCGTCGTCTGCTGATTTTTCGTTTTGGTCAAATCGGCGATTTTGACCTCCAGATCCACCTTGGCGGAGAGAAGCTCCCGGTTCTGCTCGATCATCATATTCAAGCGTTGATTGTACACGCTTAGAAACAAAGCGGCGCCGATGACCATTCCGGCGACAAGAAGGCCCGCCGCACGCAAAAAACCGCCGGACGAACCGGAAGCGGGCGCCTTCACCCTTCGCTACCTCCTTTGCAGATCCACTGGATCAGGGTCGAGCCCATATGCGCGCCGACGAAGGCGCAGACGATGTACAAGATTTGTTTGATCGCCGGGGAGATGTGTCCTTCGATAAAATGCGTCTCAATCGCGCGGATCGGATCGATCGTTCCGCCGATGGCGGCGACGATCGCCCAAATTTTGATTTGCTCCGCGACGCTCGTCATCCGGTACACCGGCGGTTCGAGCGTCAATACGGCGCTGATGCCGGCCAGCATCGTCCCCCCGAGCACGACTCCGAACGCCACGAAAAAATCAAGAAAGCATCTGGATACAAATGGAGACATCGTTCCTCATCCTTTCCGGACCTGTTGAGCCGTTCCCAGCCGTTCGGGGCTTGGCCGACTTCGCCTTACTAAATATATGGCACACTTGTTCGCATTATGCTAAACTATGGATAAATATTTCAAACGCAGGGAGGCGGCCCGGATGGGCGATTTCGTACATTTGCATGTGCACAGCGAATATAGTCTGCTCGACGGTGCCGCGCGCATCGACGATTTGGTCGGCCGTGCGGCCGAGCTCGGCATGAAGGCGCTGGCGCTGACGGATCACGGTGTGATGTACGGTGCCATTCCTTTTTATAAAGCGTGCAAGCAGCGGGGGATCAAGCCGATTATCGGGTGCGAGGTTTATTTCACATCGGGCTCCATCCGGCAAAAAGGCAGCCGTCAGGAACAGCCGATCTATCACCTGATTCTGCTCGCCAAAAATAAAACCGGCTATCAAAATCTGATGAAGCTGTGCTCCATCGGACATTTGGAAGGCTATCACTATAAGCCACGGATCGATTTGGAGCATCTGGAGCGCTATGCGGAAGGGCTGATCTGCACAAGCTCGTGCCTTGGCAGCGAGGTGTCGCAGCATCTGCTGCACGGGCGCTACGACGAAGCGAAGGAGGCGGCGCTGCGTTACCGGGCGATCTTCGGGGACGATTTCTTTTTGGAGCTGCAGGACCACGGCCTGACGGAGCAAAAGAAAGTGATGCAGGACATGCTCCGGCTAGCCCGCGACACCGGCATTCCGCTGGTCGCGACCAACGACGTGCATTATGTTCGCGAGCCGGACCATGCGGTCCAGGACATTCTTATTTGCATAGGTACGGGCAAAACGATCGACGACGAAGCGCGGCTTAAGTTTCATACGTCGCAGCTTTATTTGAAGAGTCCGGACGAAATTGCAGAACTGTTCGCCCATGCGCCGGAAGCGCTCGCCAATACGTTGGAGGTAGCTCGGAGGTGCGACCTCGAGCTTGAATTCGGGCAGTATATTTTGCCGGAATTCGCCCCGATTCCGGACGGCATGACGGCCGGGACGTATCTTGCCCGGCTTTGCCGGCAGGGCCTTGAGCAGCGCTACGGTGCGGTTGAGGAATGGAACGACGCCGAATGGCGGAACAAGTTGGAAGAACGGCTGCATTACGAGCTGACCGTCATTGAGCGGATGGGGTATTCGGATTATTTTCTGATCGTATGGGACTTCATCCGCTTCGCTCACGAGCAGGGGATCGCAACCGGACCCGGACGGGGGTCGTCGGCGGGGAGCATCGTCGCTTACGTGCTGCGCATCACCGATGTGGACCCGATCCGCTACAACCTGCTTTTCGAACGGTTCCTGAACCCCGAGCGGGTATCGATGCCCGATATCGATATCGACTTCAGCGACCTCCGGCGCGACGAGGTGATCGACTATGTCGTGCGCAAGTACGGCCGGGACCGGGTGGCGCAGATTATCACCTTCGGAACGATGGCCGCCAAAGGGGCGGTGCGCGACGTCGGCCGGGTGCTGAACATGCCTTACGGCGAGGTGGACCGCGCCGCCAAGCTGATCCCGCATCAGCTTGGCATGACGCTGGAGGAGGCGCTGCGCACGAGCCCCGACCTGAAGGCGCTTGCCGCCAAGCAGCCGAAGACGGCGGAGCTGCTGGAGCTGGCGATGAAGGTGGAGGGGATGCCCCGCCACGCTTCTACCCATGCCGCAGGCGTCATCATTTCGCGCGAGCCGCTGACGCAGTACGTGCCGCTGCAGGAAGGAACCGAGCAGACGGCGCTGACGCAGTATACGATGGAGCATCTGGAAGCGATCGGCCTGCTGAAGATGGATTTTCTAGGCCTGCGGACGCTGTCGATCATCGAACGTACGCTGGAATGGATTTGCGAGCAGACGGGAGCGCCCTTCGATTGGACGAAAGTGCCGGACGACGATCCGGCGACATACGAGCTGCTCAGCCGGGGCGATACGACGGGCATTTTTCAGCTGGAGTCGGCCGGGATGCGCCGCGTGCTGAAGGAGCTGCGGCCGTCGAACTTCGAGGACATCATCTCGGTGCTTGCGCTCTACCGGCCGGGTCCGATGGAATTCATCCCGAAATATATCGCCTGCAAGCACGGGCAGCAGCCGGTGGAATACCCTCATGAAGCGCTGGAGCCGATTCTTCGGGATACGTGCGGGATCATCATTTATCAGGAGCAGATCATGCAGATCGCTTCGAAGATGGCCGGATTCAGCCTCGGCGAAGCGGATTTGCTGCGCCGGGCGGTCAGCAAGAAGAAGCGGGAAGTGCTGGACAAGGAGCGCGACCACTTCGTGAAAGGGAGCCTCAGCCAGGGCTACAGCGAAGCCGAGGCGAACCGGGTATACGACATGATCGTCCGCTTCGCCGACTACGGATACCCGCGGGCGCATGCGACGGCTTACGGCGTGCTCGCGTTCCAGACGGCGTATCTGAAGGCTCATTACCCCGTGCCGTTCATGGCGTCGATGCTGACTGCCGTGACGGGAAGCCATCATAAAATCGCGGAATACGCTGACGAATGCCGCCGCATGGGCATCGCCGTGCTTCCGCCCGACGTGAACGAAAGCGGCTTTCTGTTTACGCCGGTTGCGGGGGAGAAGGGCGGCGCGATTCGCTTCGGCCTCGCGGCGATTAAGAACGTCGGGACGCACGCGATCGAATCGATCATCGCAGAGCGACGTACAGGCGCCTATTCCAGCTTGATCGACTTCTGCCGGCGCGTCGATCTGCGCGTCTGCAACAAGCGCGTGATGGAGTCGCTGATTCAAGGCGGCGCGCTCGATTCGCTGCCGGGCCACCGGTCCCAGCAGCTTGCGATGCTGGAAGACGCCGTCGATGCGGCGGTCAAGTGGCGCAAGGACCGCGAAGATCTGCAGCTTGTGCTCGACGGCTTCACGGAGGAGGTCAGCTGGGAGGTCGAATACCCTCAGATTCCTCCGTTCACGCTGACGCAAAAGCTGGAGCTGGAGCGGGAGCTGCTTGGCCTGTACATTTCCGGCAGCCCGCTCGACGACTTCGATGCGGCGCTGCAGAAGCTGGAGACGGACCTGCTGTCCCGGCTTCAGGAGTATCCGGATGGCAGTGACGTCATGGTTGCCGGTCTGGTCATCTCGAACAAAACGATCGTCACGAAAAAAGGCCAGCCGATGGCGTTCATGGAGCTGGAGGACCGTGTCGGCAAGGCGGAGGTCGTGCTGTTCCCGGAAACGTGGAAAAAGTACGCCCCGCTGGTGCAGAAGGGCAAGCCCGTGCTGGTCGTCGCCAAGCTTCAGCTCGGGGACGAAGACTACAAGCTGCTGGCCGATCAGCTTATCGCGCTGGACGATCCGCTCCTGGAGCAGAAGGCGGTCAAGCCGGCCCCGCTTCCGGCGGGCTCCTCGCGAAGCGGTCAGCGGCGCGCTTCCGGCTTCACGCCCCGCGGCACAGCTTCGGCGGAGGCTGCGCGCGAGTCGCGAAGCCGGTACGCAGCGGGGGCTTCCCCGGCGGCAGATCAAGCGCCCGGGCCCTCGCCGGGCGGGGCGGAGCGCAGGGCTGCGGATCAGCCTGCCCGGGCCGCTGAAGCTGCCGCAACCCGCGGCCCCCGCGCCGCAACGACGGGGCAGCGCGTCTACATGCGCATCTCCCCGCAGCGCGAGCAGCCGGCGGTGCTGGAATCGCTCAAGCGGCTGATCGCCGGACATGGCGGTCCGTTGCCGGTTGTGCTATACTACGAGCGGACACAGAAAACGCTTGGCTTAAGCGACCAATACAAGGTAAAGCCGTCACCCGAGCTGTTCGCCCGTATCGAGGAGCTGCTCGGCAAAGAGAGTGTTAAAGTGAAATAAATCGCGCCTCCCCCGCATACATTTAGTAACCCGCACCCATTCGGCGAGACGTGAGACTCGCCGGTTTGCACGAGTTACGAATGGAACCGGAGGAGGCGTTGTTTTTATGTCCTGCGAACCTATTGTCGAATGTTTGAAGAAGCGCGGCGTAACCGTCGAACGCATAGCGGACATTGTGCGCGAGCTGCAGCTTCCCTATAATCCCGCGCTTTCCGCGGAGGCGTGCATCGAGAGCGTGATGACGGTTCTCCAAAAGCGAGAGGTCCAATACGTGCTTTATACCGGAATCGCGCTGGACGAGCTGGCCGAACGGAAGGGGCTGCCCGAACCGCTGCAGGAACTGATGGAGACGGACGCACCCTTGTACGGCGTGGATGAGACATTGGCGCTCGGAATTGTTCACGTATATGGCATGGTCGGGCTGACCAGCTTCGGGTATTTGGATAAGAAGAAGCCGGGCATCATCCGCGAGCTGAACGACCATCCGAAGCGCATTCACGTGTTTTTGGACGATCTGGTGGCGGGGCTGGCCGCCGCGGCTTCGGCCCGGATCGCGCACAAGCATCAGGACGAGGCGGATGGCCTCTCGCCGCAAACCTGACGTCACCGAGACGGCGCAGACTATAAGGCTAAAGACCTCCCCTTCCGGCATACCGAACTTCGGTTGCGGGAAAAAGTGCACTTATGATATCATTATTGCATTATGTTCGGGAGGTCTTTTTTCATGTGGACGGTTATTTATATCGCTCCGACCGCTAAAATCGCTGAAAGAATCAAGCAAAGACTTACGGAAGAAGGCTTCCTTGTTCAAGTCCGCGCTATCAACATGACCAAAAACCAGTTTGAAATCGTCGTTCCCGAAGGCGAATTGGAAGAGGTTCAGGAAGTGCTGAACTCCATTTTGCATAGATCCTAAACAAGTCCCAATATCACAAGTGAGGTGTAATTGTGCAATTTAAAGACTTGTTTCAAAAAAAAAGAAAATATGCCACGGTTCCTTCCGTGGACAGAACGGCTCCGAACCGGGTGATGGACGGAGCTATCGACGTTCCCGAAGAGCGTCCGAAGCGTGAAATCCCGGAAGGCCTGATGAACAAGTGTCCCAAGTGCGGGACGATCCAGTACAACAAAGAGCTTGATAAAAACTTAAAGGTATGTACCGCTTGCGAGTACCATTACAAGCTGAATGCCGTAGAGCGCATCCAGATGACGATGGACGAAGGCCGCTTTGTGGAATTTGACAGCGAGATGGCATCCCAGGACCCGCTTGAATTCCCCGACTACATAGCCAAGTACAACAAAGCGGTCGAAGCTACCGGTATGCAGGACGCCGTCATTACCGGCGAAGGAACGATCGGAGGGTATCCGGTTGTCGTAGCGGTGATGAGCTTCGACTTTATGGGCGGATCGCTCGGATCGGTTGTCGGCGAAAAGGTGACGAACGCGATCGAGATTGCGACCCGGACGAACCGGCCGGTTATCATTTTCTCCACATCGGGCGGCGCGCGGATGCAGGAAAGCATTCTCAGCCTGATGCAGATGGCGAAAACAAGCGCGGCGCTCGCCAAGCTGAACGAGCAGGGCGGCCTGTACGTTTCCGTCATTACCGACCCGACCTTCGGCGGCGTCAGCGCGAGCTTCGCGATGCTCGGAGACTACATTATTGCTGAGCCGGGCGCGGCGTTCGGCTTTACCGGCGGACGCGTCATCGAACAGACGATGAAAATCAAGCTGCCGCCAGGCTTCCAGACGGCGGAGTTCAACCTGAAGCATGGACAAGTGGACCTGGTCTCGCACCGCAAAGAAATGCGCAGTACGCTGACCCGTCTTCTTAGCATGCACGCGGTAAAGGAGGAAACCGTTAATGGCTAGTGAAATGCCTTTTGAGCAGCCGCTAGTCGAGCTTCGCGCCAAAATCGACGAGCTGCGCAAGTTCGGAGCGGACAAGCAGATCGATTTCTCCGAGGAGATCAAGCGCTTGGAGCAGCGGCTGGAGCAGCTCGAAACGGAATTGTACGCCGGCATGTCGACCCGGCAAAAAATGCAGGTAGCCCGTCATCCGCAGCGCCCGACGACACTTGACTACATTCAGCATTTGTTCACCGATTTCATCGAGCTGCACGGGGACCGTTTATTTGGCGACGACCTGGCCATTGTAGGGGGCATTGCGCGGTTTAACGGGATCCCGGTGACGGTGGTCGGCCATCAGAAAGGGAAAGACACGAAGGACAACATTGCGCGTCACTTCGGCAGCCCGCATCCGGAAGGCTTCCGCAAAGCGCTGCGCTTTATGAAGCAGGCGGACAAGTTCAAGCGCCCGATCATCACGTTCATCGATACGAAAGGCGCTTATCCCGGCAATGCGGCGGAAGAGAGAGGGCAAGGGGAAGCGATCGCCCGGAACCTGATGGAAATGGCGTCCTTACGGGTGCCCGTCTTGTGCGTCGTCATCGGCGAAGGCGGCAGCGGCGGCGCTCTGGCGCTTGGCGTAGGCAACCGCGTATTTATGCTTGAAAATGCGATTTATTCGGTCATCAGCCCGGAAGGCGCGGCCTCGATATTATATAAAGACGCTTCAAAATCGATGGAAGCAGCCGAAGCGATGAAGATCACGGCGGACGAAATTTTGAAGCTCGGCGTTATCGATGCGATTATTCCCGAACCGAAGGGCGGTGCCCATCGGGATGTTGTCCTGCAGGCAGAATCAATTAAGCAAATGTTGTGGACTCACTTGCAGGAATTGCTGAAGATGACAGAGAATGAATTAATAGAAGACCGCTATAACAAATTTAGACAAATCGGTCGGTTCACCACCATCCAGGAGGGAAATCATGCGTAAAACAAAAATTGTGTGCACCATCGGACCGGTCAGCGAATCGCTGGACATGTTCAAGAAGCTCATTGATGCAGGGATGAACGTTGCTCGGCTGAACTTCTCCCACGGCGATTTCGAAGAGCATGGCAACAGAATCAAGAACGTGCGTCAAGCTTGTCAGGAGCTCGGCAAAAGCGTAGCCATTCTGCTTGACACCAAAGGACCGGAAATCCGGACCGGCAAGCTGAAGGACGATCAAAAAGTCGAACTGCTTCAGGACAACCTGATCACTCTAACGACGGAGGAAGTACTCGGCGATGCCGAGCGTGTTTCCATCACATACAGGGACCTTTACAAAGATGTAAAGATCGGTTCCACCATTCTGATCGATGACGGCTTGATCGGTCTGACGGTTGAGGATATCCGCGGAACCGATATCGTGTGCCGGATTATACACGGAGGAATGCTCGGAGGCAAGAAAGGCGTGAACGTGCCGGGGGTGAAAATCAACCTGCCGGGCATCACGGAAAAAGACGCGAACGATATCATTTTCGGCATTCAGCAGGGAGTGGATTTTATCGCTGCTTCTTTCGTGCGCAAAGCGAGCGACGTCCTTGAAATCCGTGAAATTCTAGACCGCCATAACGCAACGCATATTCAAATCATTTCCAAGATCGAAAACCAGGAAGGCGTGGAAAACCTCGACGAAATTCTGGAGGTATCCGACGGCCTCATGGTAGCGCGCGGTGATCTCGGTGTGGAAATTCCGGCCGAAGACGTGCCGATCGTGCAAAAAGCAATGATCAAAAAATGTAATCAGGTCGGCAAGCCGGTTATTACGGCTACGATGATGCTGGACTCCATGCAGCGCAACCCGCGCCCGACGCGTGCGGAAGCGAGCGACGTGGCGAACGCGATCTTTGACGGCACGGATGCCGTGATGCTGTCCGGTGAAACGGCGGCAGGGAAATATCCGGTAGAGTCCGTTCAGACAATGGCCCGCATCGCCGAGCGTGCGGAAACGGCGCTGGAATACCGTGAAATTTTCATCCGTCAAAGCAATGCGCAGCAAACGACCGTAACCGAGGCGATTAGCCAAGCGGTAGCGAACTCGGCGCTTGATCTGGACGCCAAAGCGATTCTGACTTCCACGGAAAGCGGCTATACGGCGCGTATGGTGTCCAAGTACCGTCCGAAAGCGCCGATTATCGCGGTAACGCCGAACGATCGCGTGCTGCGCCGTCTGTCGCTCGTATGGGGCGTTATTCCGGTGAAGGGCGAGACCTGCACCTCGACGGACCAATTGTTCGAGCATGCCGTAGACGCCAGCGTGAAGGCGGGCCTCGTCAGCTTGGGCGATCTCGTCGTTATCACCGCAGGCGTACCGGTCGGCCGCTCCGGAACGACCAACTTGATCAAAGTTCATCAAATCGGTGAAATGATTGCCAAAGGCCAAGGAATCGGCACGCAAATCGCCACAGGCCACGTCGTGACGGCCCGCTCCGCCGAAGAAGCGAATGCGAAGACGACCGAGGGCTGCATTCTGGTTACCGTGACGACCGATAAAGACTACATGCCGGCTTTCGAGAAAGCGGCGGCAGTGGTTACCGAAACGGGCGGCATTACGTCCCATGCGGCGGTTGTCGGCATCAGCTTGGGCAAACCGGTCATCGTCGGTGTAAACAACGCGCTGGGCATCTTGAAAGACAACGACGAAGTATCCATTTATCCGGAAGTCGGCGTCATCTATTCCGGCCGCGCCCGCGTGCTGTAATAAAACGTCGTCGAAGCCTTACGATAGCAGAATAATCGGAGCGAAATCGAACAGCGGTTTCGCTCCTTTGCTTTATAAATTTCTTCCATGGGGATTCAGGAGGTTTGTATGCAGCATACTTTACGCGTCCGCTACCAGGAGACGGACCAGATGGGCGTCGTGTATCACGCCAACTATTTGAATTGGTTTGAAGTCGGCCGGACCGAGATGATCCGCGAGCTGGGTATGCCTTATCAAGCGCTGGAGACCCGCGGCCTGCTGCTGCCGGTGATCGAGGCGGACCTGAAATTCCGCTCGCCCGCCCGTTACGACGATTTGGTGACGATTGATACCAAAGTTGTTGAGTTGACGAGTCTTCGGATCCGGTTTGCTTATGAAATTAAACGCGGCGAGGAGTTGCTGGTTACCGGGGGAACGCAGCATGTCTGGTTGAACCAGGACTGGAAGCCGGTGCGGATCGACAGAGAAGTGCCGGATTTATATGCCCTCCTTGCCAAAGCCATGGGCTGAAGCGCATCTTAATTCCGCTAACCTAAAAATAATGCAGGACTTGGCCTTTTTGGGTCAGGTCCTATTCCTTTTTATGCTACATTTTCCAAAATGATTCGTCCCTATTGTATAATTTAAGTAAAATTGAAGGATTGAAAAATCAAAGGGGAGAGGCACAATGGAATTGCGTCATTTACGATACTTCGTTACCGTTGCGGAGGAGCTGCATTTCGGCCGGGCGGCTGCACGCCTCAACATGGCGCAGCCCCCGTTAAGCCAGCAAATCCGCAAGCTGGAGGAAGAGCTCGGGTTCTCGTTATTTTCCCGAAGCAAGCAGCACGTTGAATTAACGGATGCGGGGAAAGTGTTCCTGGAGGAAGCGCGGTCGGCGTTAGCGCGTGTGGAGCAAGCGCGCGAGGCGGCGGAGAAAGCGA
>NZ_JTHN01000152.1 GCF_001399685.1 Paenibacillus sp. A3 | reverse complement strand
CGTTCCACCTCGCAAGGAAATGGTTAAAGACAAAGCGAGCGCATCCAAACATCTGTTGGATCAGCGTCGTTTGCTCTTCTGTAGGGTAGATGCGAAAGCGAAAAGCTTTATGATGCAACATGCGACCATTTACCTCTTTTGGTGATTTTATGCAATTATAGCACATATGTTCGTATTCGTATACAAGATATGCTGATTCATCTCCCCCTTATCGAAGAGGGAGTCTTCTCAGCCTTAACGATAAATAGATTTTCAGGCTCGGGCGCTATCGTTTGCAGCAATTGACCGGCCTGACCCGGTTGAGACGCAACCGCGGGCTGCCCGGTAACAGGGGTTCCTCCGCCATTGCCGCCGTTGCCGCCGCAAGCCCCTCCGCCTCCGCCAACGGCAAGGATACCGGTAACTCCAGGCGCGTTAACTCCACCCGTACCGCTATTGAGCTGCAGCGTTCCCGTTATGGTGGGTGAACTTGAGGTAATCAGGTGGATAATCCCGCCGCTGCCGCCTCCGCCGCCTCCTTCACCATCTCCGCCGTTTCCATTCCAACCGTCTGCTCCGTTACCGCCGTTTGCGGTAACCGTCCCTGCGATGGTCAACCCGCCTTTGGCAGCGATGACAATGACCCCGCCTGCGCCTCCACCGCTTCCGACAATGCCTCTTCCGGCAAGTTGAGGGTTCGTGCCGTTGCTGCCGTTTGCGGCCACTACAGCCCCGCCTCCGATAAGAACCTGTCCTTTGGCGAGCAGGACCAGACCGCCGCCGCCCTCGCCACCGCCGCCCAGCAGCACCCGACTTCCCGCACCTCCGGCCGCGGCCTTCGGAATCACCTGCGAAGCCTGGAGCGTATGGAGTCCGATTCCGCCGTTATACGGTCCTGCTTCCGCAACCGATACGCCGGGATTCGGGGTCCCGTTGCCCGAGTCTGCGGAGCCTGTCAGGACATTTACGATCCCTGTGATGGTAATATCGCCCGTGGATTGCAGCACGATGCCGCTTGGAACAATGAGCGAGCCTGCAATTTCGATTCTGGAGAATTGCAGGTTCAGCCCGGCAGGCAATCCGGCAAGACCTCCGGGGGTGCTCAGATCCAACACCTGTCCGCTAACGACAATGAGCTCGCCCGCCGAGCCGTCCCCATAAACGCCAAGCGCACCATCGGCTCCCTGCGGGCCAACCGGACCTTGCGCTCCCTGTACTCCTTGTGCTCCTTGTATTCCTTGCGGCCCCTGTGGTCCCTGCGGTCCTTGTAGACCTTGAAGCCCTTGCTTACCTTTGAAGCCTCTCGGTCCTCGCAAACCCCGACGTACCAAGAAGCATCGCTGTCTAATCACTTTGAATTTGAATCTTTTGCATTTCGGGCTTTTTTTCTTAGCACTGCCCAGGCATCTCCCTCGAAGCACAACCTTTCTTCGATGCACGCTCTTTTTTCGATCCACTAATTTACATTTACATCCCGACATGACCCTACCTCCTCCCGCTATTTGACCAGTGTATGCGCCACAAGCAGACAAGAAGTGGTCAAGTGACTATTAAGAAGCCTATTTAACACAGATTCCAGATTCAAGGACGGGGCGGGAATATCCCTCTCAAGGCAATGCAGTAATTCAGCACAAGAAAAGGCTGCATATTATTGTGCGGCTGATTGCCGCCGACCGAACTGATGGCGGCCGGGCTCATCTGCGAGTTCCCGGATTGGTTATACGTCAGACTATCGGCGAGCGCCCACGTGCTATTGACAGGAAGAACGCTGTTGGCGGCATCCGAGCTCCCTATCGCTTGATGCGTATGGCTCGGCAGTTCGGGAATCGTCAGTGTATGCGATACCTCGCCTCCGGTCTGGCCCTGCGTGAAGTCCGCTGACCGATGGATCGCCACTCTGCCTCGCAAGTCGGGAAGGGCAAAGGTGGTGGTCCCGTTCCCCCCGTACGTAGTTCCTAACAGGGAAAATAAGGGTTGGTTTTGGTTGATCGGCAGCAATTGACCGTCACAAAACGCCCATCCTTCCGGTGCAAAGTTAAATGCAAACAACCGGATTTCGCCCAGAAATGGTTCTGCCACTTGAATTCCCCCTATTCTTCATCAATTCCCGCTCCACTCCATGGCGCAGAAACGCGTCGAGCTCCCCTTCCTCCCAGCCCCAGGCGGACACTTCTTCGATTCGCGTACTGCGGTACAGTTCATACAGAAACGCCTGATCTTCCGTCTTGGCATCAACTATGGTTACCATGGGGATCAGCTGTCCTTCCCTTGCCAAAGTGTCGAAAACAATTGCGGTTTTACAGTTTATGCGCGCCAATCCAAGTAAGGTACAGCGAAACGCATACCACGGGCCACGCTACTTCCGCTCTTCCCTGCGAGCGGCCGTAACGTAAAAAAGATCGCCAGCCGTCTGGCCAAGCGGGCCAGCAGGGGCAATCTTCTTCTTAACTGCGGAAAAACTAGATCTTTTTCACAAACTCGGATTTTAATTTCATCGCTCCAAAACCATCGATTTTGCAATCAATATCGTGATCTCCGTCAACCAAACGGATATTTTTAACTTTTGTTCCCATTTTCAAGACCGACGAGCTTCCTTTTACTTTCAGGTCCTTGATGACCGTTACCGTATCGCCGTCGCTCAAAATATTTCCATTGGCGTCTTTGACAATTTTGTGGTCTTCGCGATTTTCCGTCTCTGCTTCTAACTCCCACTCATGGGCACATTCCGGGCAAATCAGAAGGCTTCCGTCCTCGTAAGTGTAGGCTGAATTACATTTCGGGCAACTTGGCAAATTAGACATCATTCAATTCTCCATTCGTTCGTATTAGACTTATACTGTCATAGTCTGTTCCTATTTGCAAACACCTTCGGCCTAAACCTATTAGAAGATGACGCGATAAAATTGATTTACATTTGAACGCCGCCTGCAGACGTTATCGGAAGATGGGAAGATAATAATATCACAAAAGTGTACATCCCCGAGCCCCAGTTTACCTTGCCTGTGGAGCCCCGTTAAACCGTCCTTAGATCAAAAGGCCCGCGTCAGTTCTAGTCCGCTAGGCGGGCCTCATTTCTTCCAACCCGCTCCGCCGCTTCTCCAGTCTCAAGCACATCTGATAAAAAAAATTATTGACAACGTTTACATGGGGTACTAAAATACTGACTATAACAAGTAAAAACTATGATGGAGACTCTGAGACTCATACTTGATGGCACTTTCGTTAAAGAAAGTGTTATTAAAGTATGAGTTTTTTCATGGTTGCTTTTGTTAATACTTACATCAAGGAGGACACCGATGCTTAACTTCTTCAAACCTGCTCCGCCGATCGACAGATTGCCAGACAACAAAATCGATTCTGAGTATAAGAAGCTCAGACTTCAAGTTTTTCTCGGCATCTTCATTGGGTACGCAGCGTACTACTTGCTTCGTAAAAACTTCTCGATGGCGATGCCCTACTTAACCGCCCAAGGATTCTCCAAAGCGGAGCTCGGCTTTGCGTTATCGGCCATTTCGATTTCCTACGGGATTAGTAAATTTGTGATGGCAACCATTTCCGACCGAAGCAATGCCAGAATCTTTTTGCCCGCCGGGTTAATCCTTTCGGCCATCGTTAGTTTGCTGATGGGGGCTTCTCCCTTCTTCACCTCGTCCGTTACCATCATGTTTGTTATGCTCTTCTTAAACGGATGGTTCCAAGGGATGGGATGGCCGCCGTCCGGACGCGTCCTCGTTCACTGGTTCAGCTTGAATGAACGCGGGAATAAAACCGCCATTTGGAACGTTGCCCACAACGTCGGCGGAGGCGTCATGGCGCCGCTTGCGGTGGCAGGGGTTTCGATTTTCGCAGGAATGTCCGGCTTCTCCAAATCGGGGTATGAAGGCGTCTTTATTTTACCGGCTTTGGTTGCCATTGTTTTCGCCGTTGTTTCTTACTTTTTAATCCGTGATACGCCGCAATCGGCCGGCTTGCCGTCGATTGAGGAATATCGCAACGATTATCCGAGCGCTACGAAAAAAACGTTCGAAACCGAATTATCGACAAAAGAAATTCTTTTCAAGTATGTTCTGAACAATAAGTGGGTTTGGGCAATTGCCTTTGCGAACATCTTCGTTTATTTCGTCCGGTACGGCGTATTGGACTGGGCGCCGACGTATCTGAGCGAAGAAAAAGGCTTCAACATGAACAAGTCCAGTTGGGCTTACTTCTTATACGAATGGGCAGGAATCCCGGGTACGCTGCTCTGCGGCTGGATCTCGGATAAAGTGTTCAAAGGCCGCCGCGGCCCGGCGGGCGTCGTATTTATGATCGGCGTATTGATCGCCGTTCTGGTTTACTGGTTTAACCCGGCCGGCAATCCGACGGTCGACATGCTATGCTTAATCGCGATCGGCTTCCTGATTTACGGTCCAGTTATGTTGGTGGGTCTGCAGGCGCTGGACTTCGTTCCGAAGAAAGCCGCCGGGACGGCAGCGGGACTGACCGGTTTGTTCGGTTACCTGGGAGGTACGGTAACGGCGAACGCTTTAATGGGGGTCATCGTTCACGCCTCCGGGTGGAATGCAGGGTTTATTCTGTTAGTCGCTTCTTGCGCGATTGCAGCCGTGATCTTTGCCTTCACTTGGAACGTACGCGGCCAAGAAGTCGTGAAGAATCAGCATTAATTTGGTAAAAGAAGGAGTAAAAATCCGTGCGATTTTTACTCCTTCTTTATTTGTGTGCAGCCGCTGCTTCCGGAACCCGGGCGGCGTCTATGGTACGTTTTACAGGACCTAGTACGAAAAAAGAGCGTACTTTGCAAAAATGAAATTGTCCCCAATAATGAGGAGGTAATTCGCGATGCCTTACTAAAACCGAGGAAGGATGATCGTCATGAACATCATGGTTATTGTCGCCCACCCCAATCTGAATCAATCCCGTACCAACCGCGCATTGACGCTTGAACTGAAAAAGCATGCCAACGTCGATATCCGCGATTTGTATCAGGAGTACCCGAACTGGCAGATCGATGTGGAGCGAGAGCAACGGTTGCTGCTTCAGTATGACCGGATTGTATTCCAGTTCCCCTTTTATTGGTACAGCTGCCCGCCGCTTTTAAAAAAATGGTTCGACGATGTATTGACGTTCGGCTGGGCTTTTGGGCCCGGAGGCGACCATCTGAAAGGCAAAGAGTTTATGGTCGCAACGACCACAGGCGGTACGGAAAGGGAATACCGCGCAGGAGGGCCGATCGGTGAAGATTACGCAGTTCCGTGAATTTCGCGTCGTCGACGACCGGATTGCCGAGCATCGCGGGTGGTTCGATACCGGAACGCTGTTGCCCCAGTTGCAAGCCAATTAAAACAAAATGAAGGAGATGCATGAGGATGAAAACGTTGGAGCAGAGAAATACGGAAACCGTCACTGCGTTTATCGAGGCGTTTTGGAATGAAAGCGATCTGGAATGTACGGACCGGTTTTTATCGGACGATTATCAAGAGCTCGCTTATCAATCCAAAGAAGGGCTAAAGCAATTTGCCGGCAAAATACTTGAGGCTTTTCCCGATAAGCGCTACACCGTGGAAGAGATGATCGCCCAAGGGGAGAAGGTCCTTGTCCGAATGACCGTGAAAGGCACACATACCGGGATGTTTTTCGGAACTGCCCCTACGGGCAACTCCATTGATGTCACGCTGTACCGCCAATATCGTGTCGTCGATGGCAAAATTGCCGAGCACCGCGGTTGGATCGATATGGTGACGATGTGGCGTCAGCTTCAAGCCAGTTAAATACACAATAAAGGCCGGGAATCCCTTGAATAAGAGATCTCCGGCCTTTCAAACCCCCGCGCCCCGGTTTTAGACGATTACAGATCTTTCCAAACGTTGAATCCGATCCATTCGTCATTAAACACATCTTTGCCCTCAAGATTGTTTAGCGGACCGAATCCAAGCTCGAAATCTTTATAGCTTTCAAACGTTTCCGTCGACAGCAAAATGACGACCATCTTCTCCACGCTTTCCCCCGGCTTCAACTCATCCTTTACTTTGGGTGCCAGCGCGGTTGTAGCCTTTATGTTGGCGGTAGAACCGGGCAGCTCAAGCGTTTCTTTCATACTGTTGACATTAATGGTTTGTGCCGACTCGTTATCAATGCGGTATTTGGCTGTCAAAGCGATGATCCCTTTATCGCCAAACCCTTGGAATGAATTGATATGCGCCGGATCGATAGTCAGCTTGGCCCATTGATAACCTTGCAGTGTAATTTTTATTTTTTCCAGTTGCTTGCTTTTCTTGGGCTGCCAGGAAGAGCACTTGCTTTTGGGCCATGTTTTCTGTCGTCAGAAGATCCTGATAAGGCTGCTGCTCTTTGGTCTGGGAGCCGGAACTGTTATTCGTTCCGTCCGCTTTTTCAAGCAGGAAATCACGGCCGCCAATGCGCAGCATTTTATCGCTGGGCTGTTCGGGCAAGAAAAACATATACTGCTTGGTTGTTCCATCGTGATACTTGAGCAGCAGGGTATAATTGATGATCGTATAGGTTCCCGATGCTTTCGACTCCGAACGGGTCGTTGTCGAAACACCGGAATTATCACCGCTAGCCGAACCGTCGGTCGTATAACCTGTGAACTTGTTATCGAAAAAAGTACCGTCTTTATTGAAAGTATACGTAAGGGAGCTTGCCATTCCGCTTCCGACCGGGCTGGCCGAATAGCTGGTAGATACATATTTGCCTTCAAGCTTCATCCGGCTGGCCGGTAAATATTTGGTATATTTATCTCCGTTAATTTCCAGTTCGGCATCGGAGTTGACCTTGAAAGAGTACGTTTTGCCATTGCCTAGGACAAGCTGGTTTCCTTTGATTTCATAGGTCAGACATTTATCTTTGGTGCAATCAAGCGCATCGAGTCCGCCATCAGGAAGGCCGGTTGCCACCTGATTATCGTTGATGAAATAATAATAATCCCAGCACAGCGAGGAGCATTGTCTAATCCCCGACAAATCCATCTGCCAATTTGCATAAAAACCTCTAAGCGCACCTTGGGCAACCGCCGGAACGCCTTTATTCGCTTCTTCTTGCGCCGCAGCCTTGGAAAGCCCGGAAATCTTGGTGAACTCTTCGCTATAAATGCTGATCGTCTGCTGCTCACTGTTCCAGCCGACGACTGCCCCTGTCGCTTCCCCGACAAAACGCAGCGGCACCAACGTATGCCCGTCAACCAACCTTCCCGGACTAGTTAACGTCACCGTTTCGCCATTGACTTGGGCTGTCTGGCTGTTGAGCGTTAACGAGAAGGTCTGCCCCTCTTTCTTGCCGCTCACCGTTTGGGTATCCGCATTCCAGGAAATCTCAATGCCAAGCGACTCGAACAGCGGACGAAGCTGCACCAAGGTCGTACCGTTCTCGAGCAGCGGGTCGATGGAAAACTCGACCGGCTGTTTATCCGTATATACCTCAATACGCTTGCTCTCTGCCCCCTCAACTGACGGTGTAAAGAGCAGCAGCGCGGCTGCCAGCATGACCAAGCTTATGACCAAGATTGATGCTTTATTTTTTCTTACTTCTAACAATGTGTAGATGCCCCCTTCCATAATTTGCAGAACCTAAATACAGGTTAGCGGTTGGAAAGGCTTGCGGCAATAGGCCTGCCGAATGAAATTTGGGGGCATCCCCACTTCAGACGGGCACACCGCCCAGCATCAAAAAGGCTAGAACAGCACCGGCAGGCTCGTAAGAGAGCGCAATGTGCTGCGGTTATACGTCAATTGCTCCGGCGCGACCGCCAAGCGCAGATGGGGCAGACGCCGCAGCAGCGTGCCAAAAGCGATCTGGCCCTCCAGCCGTGCCAGCGGAGCTCCCAAGCAGAGATGGATGCCCTTGCCGAAGGCAAGATGCTCGTTCTCTTCCCGCGTGATATCCAATGCCTCGGGATTGGAGAACCGATGCGGATCCAGATTGGCGCCCGCCAGCGAGACCAGAACCATCTCTCCTTCGCGGATTTTCTTGCCGTGCAGCGTGAGATCCTCTGCGGCAAAACGGCTGCCGATGATGACGGGTCCCGCATAGCGCAGCAGCTCCTCGACGGCGGAGGGGAGCAGGGACGGATCGCTGCGGAGTAAGCCCATTTGCTCGGGATGCTGCAGCAAAGCCAAGATGCCGTTGCCGATCAGATTTACCGTCGTTTCGTGCCCGGCGACAATGAGCAGCCAAATGGTCGAAATAAGCTCGTTCTCGCTTAATTGATCTCCTTCATCGTAAGCTTGAACCAGGCCGCTCGTTATGTCGTTGTCGGGATGCACGCGCTTTTCGGCCAGCAACGTTTTGATATATTCAACAAACTTATCGAGAGCTGCGCCAACGTCATCCGCTTGATTCGGATCCAAGGAAGCGCTCAAGAGCTCACGGGTCCATTCGCGGAATGGGTTCCGATCGGCAGCGGGAATACCCAGCATCTCGGAAATGACGGTCATAGGGAGCGGATAGGCAAAATCCGTAATCAGGTCCATCCTCCCCCGCTCCTGCACAGCATCCAGCAGCTCGTCGGCAATCTGCTGGATACGGGGCCGCAGGCTCTCGATCGTTTGAGGAGTGAAGGCTTTGGAGGCCAGCCTGCGCAAGCGGGTATGATCCGGCGGATCGACCGTCAGCATATTCGGCATCTGCTTCGTCCATTCCATGAATTTGTTCAGGGACGCGTTCTCCTGAACGGATTCCCGTTGATCCTGCGGTGGAGCGAGGTTCCGGATATCTTTGACAAAACGAGGGTCCTTGAGGATCGCAACGACATCGTCATGACGGAAAGCGACCCATGCCGCTCCCATCCCGAAAAAGTCATCAAGACGGTAGAGAGGCTCTTGCTGCCCGGCAAGCCGCTTATAGAACGCAATGAATTCACGCATCGTCTCGGGTGAGGCAAAATCGCCGCCAGTGATTTTTTCCATATCACTTACCCCTTTCCTTTACTCTGCAATTCCATGCCGGATCATGCTGAAAAACCGGTTCATCTCATCGAACAGACGTTCAGAAGCCTCGTCATCCATCATACCGATACCCGTGTAGGCCGCTGAGAACTTATTTTCGAAATGCTTCGATGTGATCATAATCAGCTCGAACGCCTGCTTTCGGTCTACCCCGTTCCGAAGGGGAACGGCTTCAAATAACTGCTCCAACACTCGATTCCTCTCGGCAATCGCTTGGCCGTACTTTTCCTCGATCTCCTGTCTCAATTCATCCGGCGGCGAATAAAAAGCTCCGTATACCAGCTTCAATTCATCGGGATGCTTGCGAAAGTAGTCGAGCTTGATGCGTCCAAGTCTGTCGATCGCTTCAAAAAAATCGGCATGCTCCGAAACGGCGTCAAATCGCATCGCCGTCCTAACCTTCTCGAAGCAATGCTCCAGCAAGCCGAGATACAGCTTCTTTTTGCTGGTGAAATGATGAAAGATCAATGCCTTGGAAATACCGGCCGCCTCCGCCAGCATCTCCGTCGAAGTGTTTTTGAACCCATAGCGCGCAAAAACAGACAAACAGGCCTCGAGGATTTTTTCCCGTTCGTACAGCAGTAAAGGCAGATGCTTCACTTCCTTTCCATGTTGCTGACCAATTGGTTAGTAACATTGTATTATATGCTGACCATCCGGTCAATATGCCTATCTCTCCTCAACGCCGCGATCGTGCAAATTCGTCTTTTCATGCCTCTTTGCATGCACTATAATACGGTAGATAACAATAATTCAAACGAGCAAAAGGGGAACTTCAATGTCGCGAATCATCCAAGTTCATGAGAGACCGCCCTTCTGGAAGAGCTTGCCGCTAGGCTTGCAGCATCTGTTCGCCATGTTCGGATCCACGGTGCTTGTGCCCATCCTGTTCAAGGTCGACCCGGCCACGATCCTGTTGATGA
Organism: Paenibacillus sp. A3; assembly: GCF_001399685.1. Classification (GTDB taxonomy): domain Bacteria; phylum Bacillota; class Bacilli; order Paenibacillales; family NBRC-103111; genus Paenibacillus_G. The sequence goes on along the minus strand of NZ_JTHN01000152.1, from coordinate 2,315 downwards.
ACGGCATCGGGACCTTGCTGTACCTCTTCATTACCAAGGGGAAAATTCCCGCTTACCTCGGCTCCAGCTTCGCCTTTCTTTCGCCCGTGTTCGTCGTCCTGGCGGAGAAAGGGTATAACGCCGCGCTCGGCGGCTTCCTGGTGGTTGGCGTCATCTTCACCGTCGTCGCTCTGCTGATCCGCTATGCGGGAACCGCCTGGATCGACGTCGTGTTTCCTCCGGCTTCCATGGGGGCAATCGTCGCGGTGATCGGGCTCGAGCTCGTTCCGACGGCCGCCAAGATGGCCGGCTTCATCGCTCCGGACGGAGCGCCCGCCGGGTGGTCTCCGGATGCCACGACCGTGACGGTCTCCGTGATCACTATGCTGGTTGGTGTGCTTGGGTCGGTGCTGTTCCGCGGAATTTTCAAAATCATTCCGATCTTGATCGCCATCGTTGTCGGCTATGTGCTGTCCAGCATACTCGGGCTTGTGCATGTACAAGAGGCGGTCGGCGCGGCCAACTGGCTGACGCTGCCTACCTTCTATACGCCGGCTTGGGATTGGACAAGCATCGCCATTATCGCCCCTGCCGCGCTGGTGGTCATCGCTGAGCATATCGGCCACCTGATTGTGACCGGCAATATTGTCGGCAAAGATCTGTCCAAGGACCCGGGACTCAGCCGGTCTTTGCTCGGCAATGGCGTCTCCACCGTGATCTCCGCGGCGGTAGGCTCCACCCCCAATACGACGTATGGGGAGAATATCGGCGTCATGGCGATCAGCCGCGTCTATTCCGTCTGGATCGTCGGTCTGGCGGCTATCATGGCGATCGTCCTTTCCTTCGTCGGCAAGCTGTCAGCGCTCATCCAAACCATTCCCGTCGCGGTAATGGGTGGCGTTTCGCTGCTGCTGTTCGGCGTCATTGCCGCATCCGGCATCCGCATGCTGGTCGAGACGAAGGTCGACTATTCCAAGCCTGCGAACCTGATTCTGACTACGGTTGTGCTGGTCGTCGGTTTAAGCGGGGCTGCGTTCAAGTGGGGGCATCTTGAGCTGAAGGGCATGGCCCTTGCCACGGTTGTGGCGATTCTGCTCAGCTTGGTGTTCAAATTGTTCGATGTGCTGAAGTGGTCGAACGATACGAATTAAGAGGCGCGCAAAGGGCGCTGTCCGTAAGGTTTGCTTAGACCCTCGGACAGGCCCTTTTTTTTGATTTGGTACGACGTTTCCCATTATAAACAAGACCTCCCGTGGGGATAGAGAGTTCCGGACAAAGACACAATACGGTTGTGTTCTTTGAACAACACTCATTCCTAAGGAGGCCTGATTTCGAATGACTACCAAAAAAGAAGCCGTAACTCAAGAACAAATCGCGGATAAGGTGAAGGCTGAAGTGGCTAGTGAGCTGACCCCGTTGGAAAACCAGCTTAACCAGATCCAAAAGATTTTAACCCAAGTTCAAAACCCTTCTTCCCAAAGCACCGCTTCGACGAGCTCCAATCAAAATCAGCAGCAGATTGGCCAACTTGTCAACCAAATGAACCAATTCAACCAACAAGTGCAAAGCCAGCAAAAGCAAGCCATTCAACAGCTTCAACAATCCATTCAGCAAGCCAACCAAACGTTGAACCAAGCGAACCAAACCGTTCAATCGTTCCAAATGCTGAGCCAAATGCAGCAGCTGATCCAACAATCTCAGCAGCAAGCGAATCAAATGAATCAGCAGAATCAACAAAACCAACAGAATCAACAGCAAATGAATCAACAAAGCTTCAATCAAAGCAGCTTCAATATGACCCAAACTCATTAATCATTTCTTCTGCACTTATGCGGGTTGCGTTGCGACGTAACCCTCTTTTTTAGAGAACGTCGAATACGAAGGGGAAATGAAGGGAATGTTAATTACAGCTTTTATCTTTATCATGACTGCTGTTGTCATAGGCATTATTTTCTTGAGGGGCTTCACCAAGCAATTAGCCGATCACGAGGACCGTTCGCATGGGAAGCATCCTCATCACCTGAAGGAAGCGGCGAGTATAGAAGCGGCTCAGGAGCTTTACCCTTTCGAAGAAACAAAAGGTATTGCTCGTAGTAAGAATGAACCGGACAAAAAAAGAAGCCATATTCAAGCAGTGCCCGATATACGGCAAGATAAGACAAAAAGCAGCGTGCAGGCTGTAACGCCTAAGGTCGATGCCAAAGCTAAAAGCACCGGTCAGCCTGCAACGCATAAAGCCGATGCTAAAGCTAAAAACACCATGCAACCTGTTACGCCTAAGGCCGACGCCAAAGCTAAAACCAACGTGCAACCTATTACGCCTAAGGCCGACACCA
>NZ_JTHN01000151.1 GCF_001399685.1 Paenibacillus sp. A3 | reverse complement strand
GCGGTAGTTTTCCGCGATCATGAACGGGATTCGCTCTTTCACGGCCCGTTCCACGATCTGAATCGATTCGTTGTAATCAAAAGCGATGGGCTTCTCGCACAGTACCGGCAGCCCGAGATCGAACACCCGGTTGTTGATGGCCGTATGCACATGAGGCGGCGTCACATTGACGAAAATATCCGGCTTTTCCGCTGCAAGCGCTTCCTCCAATGAAGTATAAAAAGGCGTATCGTCCGCACCGAGCTTCTCTTTCATCGCCGGATTGGGTTCGACGACCGCCACTTCAATCCCACCATGCTGCTTTAGCTTTTTGTACATGCCGAACCCGGCGACTCCCAAACCCGCCAATAGCGCTTTCATAGGCTGACGAACCTCCGCATCTATTGTTAGTAGCGAAACATCCGCTAAATTGCTTCCCATTCTAACGCAGCGCTTTTTAAATGTATAGATCAAGATCCGACAAAACCGCGCAATAATGAACAAGGGGGGGATCGGCTACGCTGAAAAACAAGCAGTTTGGGCCTACATTTATATTCCCTTGCGGATGCTGTATACTCTAGTTGGAATGACAATCGCGGCAGTATAAATGAAATGGAGAGAAGATCAGGTGCAACTATTCCTTATTGAGCCTGCGGCTTATACCGCTTTTAACGACGAGGCGGCACTCATTGAGCAATGCAAAGAATGGAATTTGCTTTCGGAGAAAGCGTCCAAAGCCAAAACCTTTTTCTACAAGAGAAACGGACTCATACTGGCCTGCCGGTTGATCGGCTATGTCGATAAAATGACTGCTGTCATCGAATTGGAAGACAAACGGCTGCACTGCATCCACCCTTCCTACCTGAAAGAGATGCAGGCTTCAACTTACGGGCAGAAGTCTTCCGTCGGTGCAGAGGATGCGGCGGAACCGGAGAACGCCGTTCCAGCGGTTGCGGCAACCGAAACATCATTAGAGCCTCCTGCGAAGGAAACCCGGGAGCCTGAAGCCCCCGAGGCTATGAAGCCTCAGGCCGAAGAGCCAGAGACCGCAAAACAGCCGACAAAGGGGAAGACCAAGAAAGAAAAAGCGCCGAAGCTGCAGCTTCCGGAAGAAAAAGTTAAAATGACCGCCACGGTAAAACAATTTACAACCGTACCGAATAATTTCTCCGAAAGTGACGATGAAGTAATTATTTACGAGGCCGTTTCCATCGCCGAGCCGGCGACCGAAATCGGCGAAGCCTGGTCCAGCAACAGCGCCACGATGAAGAAGCTGGAACTTGATATCGGCGACACGATTACCTTTGAGGCAAAGATCATCGCCAAGAAGCTCACGCGGCATCCCGTGCCGTATAAAATCAACAATCCGTCTAAAATTCAAAAACAAGAATCGTGACAAGTCCAAGGGGCTGTCCTAAAATTCTCCGCATCCTATCCGCCCGACCGCAACCGGCCGTCACGGGTAAACCACAGCTTGTAGCTGATCAGTCCCAGCAGCATTCCCGTAATCGCCGCCGAGGAGGAAAGCACAAACATGATCAAAATCTGGTACCGCACCGCTTCGACCGGGTTCGCTCCCGCTACGATCATCCCGGTCATCATGCCCGGAAGCTGAACGAGGCCGACCGTCTTCATCGAATCGATCGTCGGGATCATGCTGGACTTGATCGAGCGCTTGAGCGACTGCTGAATCGCCTGCCGCAGCGTCGCGCCGAGCGCCAGCAAAGCTTCGATCTCGCCGCGGGAGGACTCCAGCTCCCGCTTCATCTGGTTTAGCAGCAAGCCCGAGACGATCATCGCAGTGCCGATCGTAATGCCGCTGATCGGGATGATGTACTGCGGCGTCGGCTGAATAATACCGAGGCCGAGCAGCAGCGTCATCGTGATCGCTTCCGTTGCCGTAATCGCGACGGCAATGCGCAGCCGGATGCCGCCGACGCCTTTGGCACGCTGCCCGGCGTTCCACGAAGCGACCGCAATCATCACGCTGACGATCAGAACGATGAACCAGGGATTGTCCGTATGAAAGACGAACTGGAGCACATACCCCACAAGCAGCAGCTGTAGTGCAGATCGAATGGTGCCGATCGCCACGTCCTTCTCCAGGCCGAGCTTCTGCCAGACCGAGACGAGCATGGTCACGACGACGAACACCAGCGTACTGATTAGCGCCAGGTTGGACATTCCGCATCCCCCTTCCCTGGGGCGGCCGCAACGGATAACGCTGCCGCGAACCGGCGGCCGTGCTCCGTGTCCGGAGCATGAAAAAAGTCCTGCGTCTCCCGGTTCTCCAGCAGCGTCCCCTCAGCCATAAACCATACACGCCTGCTGACGCTGCGCGCCTGCTCCAGATCGTGCGTTACCCACAGCTGCGCAGTCCCTTCCCGCTCGTTCCATTCCCGCAGCAGCCGCTCGGCTGCCGTCCGGCTGTGCGGGTCCAAGGATGCGGTAACTTCGTCGAGCAGCAAAACGTCCGGCCGAAGCAGCAGCGAGCGGGCCAGCGCGAGCCGCTGCTTTTCGCCGCCGGACAGCTCGCCCGCAGGCTTGCTCCAAACCATTCCGCCAAGGCCAAGCGCTTCCATGCAGCGTGTGGCGAGCTGACGGTCGAATGGGCGGCGGTGCAGGTGGCTGACCGTGCACAGATTGTCCTCAACGGTTCCCGGCAGCATGACGGCCTGCTGAGCAACGTAAGCTACCTTCGTCCGCCACTCCTGCGGCTTCCATGCGGAAGCTGGCTTGCCGTCCAGCCGCAGCTCCCCCTCATCCGCGGCGTCCAGCCACGCCAGGATGCGCAGCAGCGTGCTTTTACCCTGCCCGGAAGCGCCGAGCAGCGCGACCATGCCGCCTTCCTCCAGCTCGGCCGTTATGCCGCTGAATAACGCAGCGCTTCCTTCACCGCCCCGCTGCCGGTATTTCGCAAGCTTTTCCATCGATAATACAGATGCCAACCGCAAGCGCCCCCTTTTTTCAAAAGCTTATTCGTACCATGGATTCAAATGGATGAGCACTTCGTCAACATCGGCATGCCGCTCCATGATCGCACGCTTGATTTGCCGGGAAATATCGTGCCCTTCCTGAACCGTAAGCTCTCCCGGAATGCTGACCCGCAGATCCACCAAAATGTAATGCCCGTGCTCTCTCGCCCGAAGCCGGTCGATCCGCTTCACCTGCGGAATCGTTTGGATGAGAGCCGCGTATTCATCCAGCTTCTCCGGCTTCACCGCTTTTTCCATCAGCACGTCGAACGCTTCCTGCCCCATCGAGTAAGCCAGCTTCAGGACGAGAATCGAAACGATAATCCCGGCGAGCGGGTCGCCGTAGGCCAAGTACGGGATGCTCCAAGCCTCGCCGAGCATCGCAAGCGCGATACCTACGACGGCCGCAAGCGACGCGTACACGTCGGCCAGATGGTCGTAAGCCGTGGCGATCAGCCCTTTGCTGTTCGTCTGTCTGCCGATCCGGATCGTGTACATATACAAGGCCTGCTTCCAGACCAACGAAACCAAAGCCGCGGTCAGCGCAAGTACGCTGGCTTCCGCCGGTTCCTCGAACAGCGCGGCAGCGGCATGATAGCCGATGAACAAGGCAGCGAGCGCCAGCACGACGGCCACGAAGGCGGAGCCGAGCACCTCGGCTTTGCCGTGTCCGTACGGATGATCCTCGTCCGCCGGACGCTTGGAAATCCGCATCGAGCTTAATGCCGCGGCCGTCGCAATGACGTCGCCCGCATTGTGCACGCCGTCCGCAAGCAGCACTTGGCTGCCGGATAGAAAGCCGACGATCAGCTTGAGCAGCGTCAGAACGACATTGCTGATCAGGCTGATCCACACCGCCGCAATGGAAGCATTGTTCCCCTTACTCATCATTTATGACCCCCGCCAGAACTTTTTCCCATAGGAAACAAAAAAACCCCAGCCGTCCGGCCAAGGGTTGGAAAAGCTTTTTTATGAGGCAAATCAGTCCTATGCAGAATCATAACCATCACCACGCTCAAAAAATAACATCGACCATTATAGCACGGAATCCGGTTGGTTGCAAAACCGCTGCTCATCGGCCATCCGAGGGCTGCGGTTTCGGCGTTCCTTCAGCCCCGCGGGTCGTCCCGATGAATTCTTCCTGATACGTATAGAGGACCTGCTCCTGTATCGTGCGTCCGCCGAGCAAATGTTCCTGTACAAGCTCCCGACCCAGCTCGGGGGTCATTTCCTTGTACCAGACGCCCTCCGGATAGACGATGACGATACAACCGTCTTCGCACCGTCCGTTGCACCGCGTTCTTGTCGTGTGAACGAGCGCGTCCGCCTGCTGCCGGGCAATCTCCTCCCGGATCGCCTTGGTAACCTCCTCGCCCTGCTGCCTCATACAGCTCCCGCCGTTGCAGATAAGCACATGGTGGCGCGTACCGGACAAATTCCATGTTGTCATTATTCCGCCTCCTTCTTTTCAAAAAAAGAAAAGGAGCATTCCAACCCTGTCGGTTAGAAATACTCCCTTCAGACCCGTATGTGCATGCCCGAATGCGCTGTCTGTAAGACAGCAGCCCGTGCATCGGCATATCCGTTCTTCGTATCCTAACACACCCTATGCTCCGTAGGGTCCAGCGTGTTATCGGATCAGGCAGGTATCCTGGCTTAGGGCTTCCCGCTCGGCGCCTTCCCGAAGATATGTCTTCAGTGGCATGCTGCCGAGCGATAGCTTGAATCAAGCGCCCTTCACAGTGGCGGGACCGCGACGGAGTTGCACTCGTCTTCCCTTTTAAGCTTCGGACGAGGTCCGAAGCACCCGATTCCCGGTATTCGGTTGTTATGAACCTAACGATACCCGAGGGGAGGATGCATTGTCAATATGTTCCTGACCCATCCCTGCCGCGTCCTAGCGCGTTTCCCGGTGCAGAGTTACCTTCTTGAGCCGGGGGCAGTATTTGCGAAGCTCGAGCCGTCCCGGATGAGTTTTCTTGTTCTTGGTTGTCGTGTAGTTCCGGTCGCCGCATTCTGTGCAGGCTAATGTAACGATGACGCGCATAAGGGACACCTCCTTTCCAATCTATGTCGGATTTATTGCAACAATGCCTCTTCTAACTGCTCCGTCGACACGTTCGGCAGTCTGTCGGGCAGCAGGCTCCAGTCCCCTGCCATTTCCTCATCCGTGAGCAGGCATGCATCCAATTCCTCCGTGATCCGCCGCTTATCCGGCGCAATCCCGATCAAGACCAACTTCGTCGTCCGGTCCCCGAAGACGGGGTCCCAATGCTGCGCGAGTTCCGGCTCCTCGGCGAGTATGGCCTGACGCTCCGCTTCCGGGAGCGCGGCCACCCAGTAACCGGCCGGGCCGAATTGAATCGAAGGGCCGGCCTGGCTCAAGCTTTGCGCAAGCGCGTTGCGGCTCGCCAGCCACACCGTCCCCTTCGCGCGGACGATAGCCTCCGGCCAGTCGGACATCCACGCCGTAAGCCGTTCGGGATGGAACGGACGGCGGCGTTCGTACACGAACGAGGAGATGCCGTACTCCTCCGTCTCCGGCGTATGATGATCGTTCATCAGCTCCTGCATCCAGCCCGCCGAAGTGCTTGCGGCTTCGAAGTCGAACAAGCCGGTGTCCAAAATCTCCTCCGGATTCACCTGTCCCCGCTCCGCGCGCAGCAGCTTCGCCCGCGGCTGAAGCTTTCTCAGTACACCCTCCAGCTCATTCAGTTCTTCCTCTTCGACCAGATCGCATTTGTTCAAGATAAGCACATCGCAGAACTCGATCTGGCTGATTAGCAGGTCGACCACATCGCGCGTATCGTCCGCGCCTACGGCCTGCTGCCTCTCCAGCAGCGATTCGCCGGAGGAATAGTCGTGCCAGAACCGATAAGCGTCCACCACCGTCACCATACAGTCCAAGCGGCACCAGCGGGACAGATCAATGCCGTGCTCTTCGTCGATGTAGGTGAACGTCTGCGCCACCGGCACCGGCTCGCCCACCCCGGTCGATTCGATCAGGATGTAATCGAACCGGCCTTCGAGCGCCAGCCGCTCCACCTCGCGCAGCAGGTCTTCCCGCAGCGTGCAGCAGATGCAGCCGTTCGACATTTCCACAAGCTTTTCCTCCGTGCGGGACAGTCCGCCTCCGTCTTGAATCAGCGCCGCATCGACGTTCACTTCGCTGAGATCGTTGACGATGACCGCCACCTTCAACCCATGGCGGTGATTCAGCACATAATTTAAAATAGTCGTCTTCCCGGCGCCCAAATAACCGCTCAGCACCGTAACCGGTATTTTCGTTGTGTTGTGTTCCATGGTCAGCAAACCTTTCTTAAACGTAATTATTACTAATAAAAATCATTGTACTGAGACGCCTATCGTTTGTCAACGAACAAATTTCAGTCCGCAGCATGCACTCTCCTTTGTTCGAGAGACCGATCCCACAATTTTAATATAAAAAAAGACCCGCAGCCCGGCGTCAATGATGCCCGAAAGCAGGTCCTTGCTTTATTCATCTCAGGTTCTAAGCACGCCAGCCGTGCCGTACGCATCGTCCTTGCACCGGATGCGCCGGGCGGCGTAACGGCTCAACATATCTATAAACTCGTACGCATCGTTTAGAAACTCCGTGCGCGTGAACTCCATCCCGCATCTTGCGGCCAGCTCCCAGCAGTCAATGCCTACGTCGTACAGCACCTCCACATTTTCGGTCAGCGACATCAGCTCGCTTACGACGACGGCTTTGCGTCCGGCAGCAGCTTCTGCCTCGATGACCTCCCGTACATCCGGGCCCAGCCAAACCTGCGGTGCCGGTCCCCCGCTGCGGTACGCCAGCCTCCACGGATAGCCGCCCGCCGCCCTGGCGACGCTTGCCGCCAAAGCTTCAAACTCCGCGCAGAACCGCTCGTTCGCCTGGGGCAGCCCTGGCTGGCTGTGCGCGGTGAAGAGCACGACGAAATCGCTCCGCCCGTCTGCGGACAACCAGTTTACCGCCGAGCGAAGACGCCTCCCCAACAGGTCGACGAACCGCGGCTCGGCCCACCAGCCCTCGATATCAACAACCGGGAGGTCCACGCCGATTCGCTGAACCGCGTCCCGGACCTGCTTGCGGTACGCTCCCGTGCCGGACCG
>NZ_JTHN01000150.1 GCF_001399685.1 Paenibacillus sp. A3 | reverse complement strand
TGCCGGGTCCCTTGTTGCCGTCGCGGGTTCCCTTGTCGACGTTACCGGGTTCTTTGTTGCCATTGCCGGACCCGTTGTTGCCATTGGCGGGTCTGTTGTCGACGTTATCGGATCCATCGTCGTCGCTATCGGTTCCGCTATTGCCTTCGCCGGGCTCGGGCTTGACGGGGCCAGGTCCAGGGTTGCCGGGTTCAGTTCCTCCGCCATCGCCGCCGGAACTTACCGGCTTCAACTGTACATCGTGACGTACGATGTCGCTTCCGACCGAGATAATTGGGCTCGTATACGTCTCATACCCGGCTTTCGTTACAACCAGATAGTAATCCGTGTTCGGGAACACCATGTACGCATATGCGCCGTTTACATCGCTGTTCTGACTTGGGCTGGCGTTATCGTTCGGCGCAAAGCCCGGAATCATAGGCAACGTCACTTTCGTGCCTGGCACGATGCCATTCGCCTTGTTCTTCGGCGTATCGGCATAGTACAGCGTCACTTCAGCGCCTTCGATCGTTGCGCCTGTCGTTGCATCCGTAATGATGCCATACGGGTCGACGAGCTGCTGAGAAATATTCAATTCCCCATTCGCCTTCACGTCCAGCCTTGCATCCCGAATGAGCGTCAGTTCTCGGCCTGGCTCAACTTCGTAACGCACTTCCATTTTGTAATGCTCCGCAGATAAACCATTCACAGCGAATGCGCCGTTCGGTTGCAAGCTGAATGCTTTCGGAGCGCCATTCTGATCCGTAATATATTTGCCGCTCGCATCCCGCAAATAAATGCGCGCCTTGCCGGCTAGCGTGCTGTTCAGCAGCGAAGACTTTCCTTCAGGCTGCTTCAGGAGTACGACGCCTACAGCCGTAATGTGCGCCGGAACCAGCTCGCCGCCCTTCACATTGCTGTCAACTTCCGCTTTTTGCGTGAAAGTGATCGACTCGTCAACACCGTTCATTTTGATCTTTTTCGTGAAGCTGATCGTGTAGTCGCCACCATATGCTACAGGCAGGAAGTACGCGCCAGCGGCATCGGTCGTGATCGTGTGCTTCTCGCCATTCGCCTCGTTGGTGATGACAACGGTCGCATTCGGAATCACTTCGCCCGTTGTGTTATCGCGCAGCACCCCGATGATTGCCGCCGGCACGGCGGTTACCGTCGTGGTGGCGGTCAATTTCCCTTCCGTCAGGCTGTTCACCTTGGCTGTGATGTGGTGATCCTCAGGTGTTGTGGTGCCCAGCTTTGGCGGTGTATAAGGGATGACCGCTTTTCCTTGCGCATCGGTCTTGGCCGTTACTTCCGATTGATCCGGCAGTATGAAGACGACATCCTGGTTCGCAACCGGCTTACCTTCATAATCGGTCAACGTTGCCGTCAACTGTGAAGGCGTCGTACCGTTGCCGGGAACGACCGCAGGATCCGCCGTCAGCGTCAGCTTGCCAGACAGATGCTTCGCATTGACGAATCGGGCTTCGGCAATCTGCTTCTCTATGATCGTGCCGCTATGCATCCGATTCACCGGGTCGGTCGTGTAACCCTCGCCCGAATAATCGGTCTCGGTGACGATATAGCGATCACCGCTCGGAATGCCTTCAATGGCGACGGTCTGCCCATGCTTGAGGATGATCGTCTCTCCGGATCTGATCGTTCCCGTCGTGCCGTCCGATTTCGTGTAGGCGTACGGATCACCTGCAGCGGCGTCCGGGAATTGGACAGTAAACTCAAATTCTTTATTCTTGTCCGCCCCGCTGCCTTCCACCGTCTGCCCGATCAGCAGGCCGCCGTACACCATCCGCGTGTTAACGACCTCCTCTTTATGGTCGCCCTCCTCGGCAATGGTGCCGTTCGTTTGCCAGTCCGGCCAAGTCGTCGTGTAGCCGTCGGCTGTATAATTGGTCTCGGTGACGGTGTAGGTTGTATCCTTCGGAATCCCATCGATGACGGCAGTTTCCCCATGCTTGAGGGAGATCTTGCCACCGGACCCGATGGTTCCCGTCGTACCGCCCGATGTCGTGTACGTATACGTCTTGCCCGCTCCCGCGCCTTCGAAGGTGACGGTGAACTCGAACGCCTTATTCTTGTCCGCGCCATTGCCCGCAACCGTCTGACCGATCGTCAGCTTGCCGGGGAGGTACTTGCCGTTGACGAACTTCGCTTCGACCGTTTCGTTCGCCACGATGCTGCCGGTACGCTTCAGATCCGCCGGATTGGTAGCGTAGCCCTCGTCTGTGTACCCCTTCTGGACGATGGTGTAAGTGATGCCATCCGGGATATCCTTGATGGTGATGGCCTGGCCGCCTTTCAGCTTAACGGTTCCGCCGCTGGGCACGGTGCCGCTTATTGCGCCAGAATAGGCATAGGACTTGCCGTTGCTGAAGGTAATCGTATATTCAAATTCCTTGTTGGGGTCCGCTGCTTTCCCCTCTATCGCCGTGACCAGCTTCAGATGGCCAGTCTCCCACACCGGGGTTGGCACAACGAGCGGCTTGGCGCTGGTCACCTCCACCCCGTCTACCCAGATGGGATTCCAGGGAGTAGACGCCACACGCACCTGATAAACCGTTGTGGTCGGCAGATAGGTGATCGGGTCGATATACGTTTGCTTAAGCACGTAAAGCCCGGCTTTGGCAAACAGGCTAAGCTTGCCGTCCGAACCTGTAGTTCCGCTGGTGACCTCTGTTATGCCGTCGGGCTCATACAGCGTGAATATTACGCCGCCGAGCGGCTTGCCTTTGGGGTCGACCTTGACCAGATCCAGCTTGCCTTGGGTGTCTGCGCTACCGCCCACGTCACTGTTGTCGACCGCGTGTTCGCTTTTGGCACCGATGTTCTTCAGGGTGTCATCGCCCATCAGCTTGATCTCGTTACCGACCTTCCCGCCGCTGGGCACTTCGGTGACCTCGGTCTGATACACGATCTGGTAGAGCTGGTTCGGATTCGCTATCCGGAAAATCAGCCGGGTCGCGCCGCCTTCTGTGACGGTTTCCACCTTGATCTCGCTGTTCGGGTCGTACAGGTTCAGCGCATCGCCGTCCCTCGACAGCTCGCCGCTGGGGGTCAGCTTGGCACGGTACACCGCCATGTCAGGGCGTCGCAGCGAGAGTTTCCCGCTTTCATCCTTGCGCAGCGCCAACCCTTGGCCAAGGGTATCCTGCAGATAGACGCCGTCCTTCACCTCGAAAGGCGGGGTGTAATTCACCGTCCACTCCAGCACGCCGGGGTTCGGCTTCGTCACCGATTTGCCCAGCGACTGCATCGGGACGATGACCTTGCGGGTGGCTGCGACTGTGCTAGGCTCACCCCCCCATGTGATTTTCATCTCGGCGTTGTTCGTCATCTCATGCTTGGCTGCGCCGGTTTCAAAATATTGACGCAGGGTCGCCTCGGTAGGTCTTGCCTTGACCAGAACGACATAGGGACTTTCCAGCTTGGTAAAGGAAAAAGTACCTATGTTCCCTGCGGCGGAAAAGCTCACGAGATCACTTGGGTCGGAAATAAGCGTCGTAGCGCTAACAGTCGTTCCATAGTCTGCCCGGGTTCCCTTGTAAATCGCAAAAGCCTGCCCTTCCGAATACGGCACAAACTCCCAGCCCTCGGGTAGAGTATCGACGAGTTTAATGGCGCTGGCAACGTGATTGCCGCCATCCTTTGCCATCTCCTCGGTCTTCAGGCCGTTCATATTGACCGACAGCCGGAAGGTCACCGTCTTGGTCACCTGATCATAGGCTGCCAGTGTATGTGCTTCGCTAGCGTCGTTTCGGATGTAGTGGTTGACATTACCAGGGCTAACGGATGTTCCCGCCGGCTTTGACGCATAGAGCATCTCTTTGGCCAGCATACCGCTGTTGACCTGGTGATAAGGCAGACCTGAATCACGTGTCCGCTGTGTACCTTCAAACAGAAACGCCTGATTATAGTGAGTTGTGGACCCATTGCCCGCGAAGTGCTGCCACTGCGTCATCAGGGAATTAAAGGTGAAGGAAGCGGGCGCATCGCTATTGTATCCGGTGACACGAAGCAAGTCGGCGACAGGCTTCCCATCCTGTGAAAGTGTGTATACCTGATGCGTTAAGCCGTCACTCGACTGAAAGGAACCGGACTGAAACCGCTGGAAGTATCTCGCTCCATTGTTCCCCTTCAACTGATTCAGGATTCCAGCGTCAATCTCCGGGCTGGCGGTAACCTTGGCGAAGTCGATGGAGCTCGCATCCCCATACACCAGCAGATCGTACACCGCACCGTCCGGAAGGGCCTCCTGAGGTGTAAGGGTAACTTTCCACGGCAATATGCCCAGACCAAGAGTATCACCGGTACTTGTGGTCTTTGTCAGGGTATGGGCGCCAATGGTGATAGCGGCAGCATCCTTTACAGTAGCTTGGTCATTGTCTTGCACAGTATTGACATCCAGCTTCCACTGGGTGGTTGCCGTGTTGGTGAAGCCGGTTGTATTGCCCGTAACTTCGGACACAATGACCAACCGGATCGGGCCGTTGACCTCGCCGAAAGAATACACATTGTTCGCGTCGGGGGTAATCGGCGTTGCTGTAGCTGACCAGTCCTTCTTGGCACTGTCCCACGACTGCCATGCGGCTGATCTCCAGGCAAGTCCGGCCGGCAGGGCATCGGTGATGGTGAAGTTTTTCAGCCCCTGCTTGCTGTAGTTCTTGTTGACATCAATCGTCCATGTAATGGTACGCGGGTCTGCGGAACTCGACCGCTTGTCCAACATGCCGCTCTTCTGAATCCAGTCGGGCTTGAAGGCGACGCGCCACGAATTCGAGGAAAGCAGCTTGCTATCCGACGCGTTCCTCAACTCCGCGGTATTGGCGACGGTCTCGTACCCACTACTACCGTTGTTATACTCACGGTAATACTTCGCCTTGGGAATCCACGTCTTGAAGGTGACGGTCGCCTTGTCGCCAAAGCCCGCAGGGAAGGTGTAGGCCAGCGCGTTCGCGGTGCCGCCATCCGGTGTCGCCGCACTGCCGTTGACCTTGAGGGACCCCTCCACATAGGTGCCCAGCCCAGCCGGATCAAGCGCGTTATAAAACTTTTGCCCGTCCAGCAGCTGCGGAATAGTGGGGTCAAACATATCCTTGGCGGCAATTTCCACCTGCCACTCGATTGTACCCTCCGTCAAATGCGCCGTATAGATCCAGTTGTTTTCGGAAGCGTTGCTGTTGGACTTCAAGTTGATGCTGTACGTAGGCGTGACATTAGGGTTTTCGAGCATGTAGCTCGCCCCGAAAATGCCAATCGGCTTTTGGTGGCCGTATTCTATACCCGATACATCCGCCTTCGCGGTGGATTCAAAGCCGAAGGTAATGTTCTTGCCCTGGCCGTTGAAAAATCGTTCTTCGCCGTTAAATACCACCTTGATACCCGCTTCGGAGAAATAGGCCGTTCCAATGGTGTAGCCCGATCTTTCCTTCAGCGTCATGGTGGCAGCCGGCAGAATCACTTCCGGAAAATAAGTCGCTTTGTCCAGCATCACCCAATCGCCATACAAAATGACGGTGCTGCCATCCACCGTGTTCGGGTCGGCGGCGTCACCCTTCACCGGAACCTTGATGTCGCTCGATTTCAGGGAGAAGGGCTTTCTACCGTGAATGGCGTCACCCTTCTTTAAGACATTCCCGTCCTGTAGGACTTCCAGCGGAAAGGGCGAGTTAGCTCCCATGAGCACCGCCGTTTTGTCCGCCGGGACTGCCTGGATCGCTGCGAAATTGACCGGCTTAGCGTACACCGCCTTAGTTACCGGCGGCGGTTCGTCCGGCTTAGCGTACACCGCCTCAGTTACCGACGACGGTTCGTCCGCGCTCGGCGAGCCGCCTTCGCTCGCCGCATATGCAGCAGCAGAGAACATCACCGTCTGCCAGACAAGCAAAACTGCTAGGCAGAAAGATAGCACAGCTTTACCTACACTGCGTTTTCGTTTCAATACAAAAATCTCCTCCACTCCCCAAATTCCCGAAAATTTTGGCGACAGCAGAATCATCTGGCCGATATAACGAACAAGCGAATAGACACGTGCTATTGCTTGATCCCAGCGGTCCTTTACACCATAGAAATCTTGCGGAGTTCCAGATGAACGGTTAAGTGCCGCGGGCGTACAGGCCGGTGATCATGCTTAGGAACTTTCTTCCCCCTCTCCTTCGATCATCTTTGCATTTACATACTGTAAATGACAGAGTACGCCCAGTTTACACGCGTATGTCACCATTATATTACCGGGACCTATACAAAAAATAGACAACCCGCTCCGCGCTGTCTGTAACGGCAAGTTTCCGTCATTTCTCAGGGTCCCGAATACCAAGTAGTCCTTGCAAACGCACAGCCGTATCCGTTGACGCGGTATAAATCATGATTTTCAGCTCCGGATCGTTCGGCTTCTGCAAAGTCACATGTTCAAACTCCATCTCTCCGAATCGAGGGTCGTTCCAATGACAGTCAGCAACGATCCGAACATCATAACAACGGATCGGCATACGACGAAAATGGCAATGCAAATAACTGGTGGACGGAAGAGGACTTTAAGAAGTTCAAAGAGAAAAACCAGGAACTGATTGAGTTCTATAATGGAATTGAGATTGTTCCGGGTGTGGTGAACGACGGTCTGCTTACCCTAAGCGAGAATGTCGCCGATTTAGGCGGAATGGCCGCTTCACTGCAAGTTGTATCCGAAATGAGCAATCCGGATTATAAAGCGTATTTCGAAAGCAATGCGACAATGTGGAAATCCACAACCACAAAAGAATTTGCAGCGACCCTAAGCACAAACGATGTACATTCAGCCAGTAAAGTTCGAGTAGACCGCACGATTGTGAACTTCCCGGAATTCTATGAAACCTATGGAATTAAACCTGGGGATGGCATGTTTGTCGCTCCGGAGGATCGAGTCTCGATCTGGTAAACATAAGAGCGGATAGGGATAATTCGTGAATCGCGCCAGTCGAAAAAACCTGATTCCAGGTGTCTACCGACACATTAGCTATCTAGGTGTTTTCGCTGGCGCTTTTTTGCAATTCATTTTGAGTTTCCGGGAGACAACTACCGGTTCGTTGTTATCAGCCTCCGGCGCTCTTAGTCGATGACTTGTTTATACAGCCGTATATCCACCATCCACCAACAAACTGGCTCCTGTAATAAATGAGGCATCCTCGCTTGCCAAAAACAGAACCGCTTTCCCTACCTCTTCAGCTGTACCCAGTCTTCCTACTGGATGTTGTGCCTGCAAATACCGTAGCATTTCTTCCGGTAATCCGCTGATTAGAGATGTCTCAATATAACCTGGACATACCGTATTCACACGAATACCTTTGGCGGCATACGCCGCAGCCGATGATCTCGTCAGCATATGAACGCCTCCTTTGGCTGAAGCATACGCCGATACACGCGCTTTCCCCACAAAACTATGGACAGACCCGCAATTGACAATCGCCCCGCCATCACCCTGGACCAGCATTTGCTTGATCACATGTTTGTTGCAAAGGAATACACCGGATAAATTCACTTGGATGATTTTTTGCCAAACCTCATAATCAACCTGATCGGTTGGCCCATCGCTTGCCACTCCTGCATTGGCAAAAAGCACATCCAGCCTGCCATAACGGCGAACCGTGGTTTCCACCATTTGCATGACTGATTCTTCATTTGTCACATCCGTTTGGATAAAGAAACTATCCAGGCCCATTCCATTGAGAGCCCGGGATAACTCCTTGCCCTTATCAGAATAATCGGCAATGACTACCTTAGCGCCTTCTTCTGCAAACAATCGTGCTGTTGCCTCCCCAATCCCGCCTGCTCCGCCTGTTACAATAACAACTTTGTCCTGAAATCTCTTCATATTCAAGCTCCTTTCAAATTAATCTAACTAGTTATTTATATTTAAGGATATAAGAAGCCTTCCCTTTCTACAACAAGGACGGCTCCATCAATCCATAGACAACGATAAGGACTAACTGTTCTTTATATTGTTCCAGTGATATCTTCGATTGAATTCCATCGGGCATCATTTCGTTAAGCCGACGATAGGATTGTACAAATGGAATGACCAGATTCATCAGTACAATCGGCACCATGATCGGTTCAATATCCTTGCGTAGCAATCCGTTTTCTTTCGCAGATTCAGCAAGTCGGTGAAACAGGATGATATCATCAGGCGAATATGCAATGGATTTCCATACTCTCCACTCCTCCGCGGCTTCCCATAAATATATTTTTAAATATCTCGGATGATCCAATAAAAACTGAAACGAGTTTCGGATGACGGCTCCAAGCATCTGGCGGAATTTTGACGGATCTGAGGTCGTTGCCGAGTCTGCTAAGGAGCTTCCCAACAAACCTTCAAAAACGGTATTACCCAACTGATCAGCCCGTTTAATCACACCGGTGTACAGCCCTAGCTTGTCCTGAAAATATTGGTATATAAGGCTTTTATTATATCCGGACAAGCTCGCTATCGCATCAACACGAGTAGCGGAATACCCATGCTCAGCAAACATCTCCTCTGCAGCGTCAAGAATCATTTCTTTTGTTCTGGCTGCATCATACGTCTTTCTCTTCCTTTGCATGATTGTGAACAACTCCAATTATTTTTAACTAACTAGTTAGATTATGTATGTTTGTAATTCGTTTGTCAAGTTTAACGATCTAAAATACGCCTAAGCGTGCCGCGCGGCGGCATTGCTGCCTCTTAAAGTAACATAATCTGCTGTTGCCATCGGCTTATAAATCCCCCCTCTCAAAATGAGTGCAAAAAAGCCGCCATAGCTTGGCGGCAGTAGTATGTTTATACCGATTATAAAATTGAGAAATCCAAGCGGACAAGATCTATAATCAGATTCTAGGGATTTAATTCAAAGTACTTCAACTTTGAATACATCACCATGGGGCCTGTACGTCCTTGCGATGTATTTTTTATTGTCCGAAGTCAACACGGAGTCAACGCTTCGCTTCAACATTTCAGCG
The DNA here is from genome assembly GCF_001399685.1 of Paenibacillus sp. A3. Taxonomy (GTDB): domain Bacteria; phylum Bacillota; class Bacilli; order Paenibacillales; family NBRC-103111; genus Paenibacillus_G. The sequence continues at coordinate 11,293 of NZ_JTHN01000150.1, read as the reverse complement.
CAGGATGAATCGAGCGTTCGCTCGTATTCGTCCCGATCAAAATTTTGGCCACCCGAATACCGGCCTCAACATCTTGCGCATCCAATAAGCGATTATCGTCCCTGGGTTCCATGAACCGGGATTCTGCAAGTACTCCATGTATTGATCGTTGATAGTATAAGTCCAAGTGGAAGTAGGGCTCTTCAGCCCGAACTTTTCCCACTTCGCCGGATCATTCGAACCTCCGAGCTTTACGAGCATATTTGCCGACTCTCTATTTATTTTTGTCGGAATTTGCTCATAGGCTTGGATGATTTGCACATGAAATTCATCGATCGGATTGCGGTTGGTAAGACTCGTCAAATGGATGCTTTCGCGAATGTAAGAAACGTATGCCAGATGGTCAGCCCAGAACTTGTCGATATAATAAAGCCGTACCCGCTGCTCTGAAGGGCTCATCGGCGTCTCGCCTTTCAAAATTCCGAGCCGCTCCTCGTATAGAATACGCCGCTGTTCCTCCACCATATCCGAATAACGGTTCAGTTCCTGGCGGATATGGAAGTTTTGGCCCATAATAACGCGCTGAATGTGGGCGATATTGCTGCGGAGCACCGACTCCTCGAGAGCATCATCCTGCCTGAGATCGCGATAGGCGGGCGGAATCACTTTATCGATGCCGAATCGAAGCATCAACTCGTCCTCCAAGCTTACGAAAAATACGGAAGCTCCCGGGTCGCCTTGGCGGCCAGAACGCCCGCGCAGTTGGTTGTCGATCCGCACGCTTTCGTGCACATGCGTACCAATCACATACAACCCGCCCAGCTTGGCGACAACTTTTGCTTGCGTGGGGTTGCCGCCGCCGAGCCGAATGTCGACGCCGCGTCCCGCCATATTCGTAGACACCGTCACGGCGCCGATTTCTCCCGCTTTGGCGATGATCTCGGCTTCTTTTGCGTCGTTTTTCGCATTCAGAACATGGCAAGGTACGTCGGCAACCGCTAGCGCCTCCGCCAGCATGTCAGACTCCTCGACGCTTGACGTACCAATGAGAATCGGACGCCCCGTCGCATGGACGGACGAGATTTCTTGTACAAGCGCCTTAAGTTTGGCTTCTTTATGGGTATAAATCCGGTGCGGATGGTCGATCCGTATGTTTGGCCGGTTCGGCGGAATTTGCACGACCTGCAGCTCATAAATATCTTCGAATTCCATTGCGGAAGCGAGCGCGGTAGCCGTCATTCCGCAAATCTTCGGATATAGGCTAAGGAAGTGTTGAAGGGTGATCGTACCGAGAATTTTCCCGCCGGCTTTCGACTTCAGCCCTTCTTTGGCCGCAAGCGCGGCTTGCAGCCCGTCCGGCAAATGCCTGTTCTCCGCCACGCGGCCGGTATATTCGTCGATCAGCTCGATTCTACCGTCCCGGACGATGTAATCGACGTCTTTTTTCAATAACGATTCCGCATGCAGGGCGCAATTTAACGATATTAACAAATGACTATTATGGCTTTCGTACAAATTGCCGCATCCTAGCAGCGATTCCGCTTTCGCAGAGCCCTCTTCATTCAAATAAACGTTCCGCTTGAACTCGTCGAAGTCGTAATGCTCATCTTGCTCGAGCTGCCTAGCCACTTCTGCGAAACGAATGCCGTCGTTGCCGGAAGAGCCCGGCTCGCCAGCGATGACTAGCGGCACCCGCGCTTCGTCGAGAAGCAGTGAATCCGCTTCGTCGACGATGACGTAATGGAAAGGACGATGCACGGTATCAGCTTCGTCTAGAGCGATCGTGTCGCGCAAATAATCGAATCCCGCCTCTTTGGCCGTAACATAGGTTATATCCGCGGCGTACGCTTCCCGTTTCTCGGACAAGCTCATGCCCGCTTGAACCGATTTTACCGTTAACCCGAGGAAACGATAGATCGGGCCCATCCACTCCGCATCCCGATTTGCCAAATAATCGTTAAAAGTCAGCACATGAACACCTTCGCCGGTTAGCGCATGTAGATAAGCAGGCATAACAGCAGAGAGCGTTTTTCCTTCGCCGGTATGCTGCTCGATCAAAAATCCCTCGTGCAGAGCGATGGCAGCCATGATCTGGACAACATAAGGCTGTAATCCCAGCGTTCTCTTCGCTGCCTCACAAACTAGCGCATAGGCATCGACAAGCAGCTCGTCCAAAGGCGTACCCGATTTTGCTTCCTTTTTCAGCCGGAGAGATTCCGCTTGCAGCTGCTTTTCGTCCCATGCTTCCAAATTCCGTTTCCTGATGAGCTCCGCTTTGTCCCGATAGCCTTTCAGCTTATGCCGGGTATCGCGGTCTTTGAATTCTCGCATCCACTTGACGGCTAAATTCATCGGAATTTGATCCCCCCTCGGTAGAAATACGCGATTCTTTTTGCAAATTTTTCCTATCCGTCCTTTAACCGTCGTTGATACAAAACAACAGACACAATCGTTAATACAACCGTCCATGCCAAAATAATGAGGAGGGGTTTTAATAAATCTCCCGTCGTAAAGCCTATATTTTGTATATCTAGCAAACGCACAAGTTGAACGCTTGGTGCATACTCCAGCACTTTGAAGATCGGAAAATCTTTCACTAGTAACACTCCCCATGGTGCCCCAGTGAATACGAGCGCCACAGGCATTATAGATAATGAGGCTTCAAGTAACGTCTTGGAGAATAAACCACATATCGTCCCGGCGGCTGTGTATAGAATAATCGAAAAAATGATTGCTGCCACAAACGCCCATATACTAGCTGGCTCATAGCCCAATATATACGTAGCAATAGCCAGAGCAACAGCAGACACTACAAAGACTAAAGTACTTTTACCGATTAAAACATCCATGGTCGTGGCCGGAGTCATCATTAATGATCGTAAAGTGTTACGCTCCTTTTCTTCCGCAATCAAGCATGCTTGTACTAAACACGTTAGTAACACAAACGAGGTATTTAGGAGAAAACCGATAGCTCCAGGCAAAGACGGGCCTGCACTTCGAAAAAGAAATGCGAAGAGAATTGGAACAATCAGACTAAAGGAGACCGCATAATTGCGTGAAAACTCTTTGTAATCCTTCACAAATATCGCTCGAGCACGTTTTAATGAGATACTCATAGTAACTCACTTCCTGTCATTTTAATAAAGATATCCCCTAGACTTGGCTCTTTCGTTTCTAATCGATCAATGAACCCTCGTTTCATCCAATCGGCTATTCGATCGGCCGTTCCCTCATCGATCGGGAGCTCGTAGGCTTCTCCATTGATTAATTCAACACAAACTACGTTTTCCCGATGCTGTTTTTTAAGTTCCCTTGGTGAGCCGATGGTTTGAATTTGTCCTTGATACAAAATCGCTACACGGTTACATATCAATTCTGCTTCAGCCATATCATGCGTAGTTAAAAAAATCGTTGTCCCTCTCTCATTTAAGTAGCGTAAGCCCTTATAAATATGTGCCGAGTTTACTGGATCTAAAGCCGAAGTAGGTTCATCTAAAAATAATAATTCCGGCTCATGGATCACCGCGCATGCCAACATGACACGCTGACGCATCCCTTTTGATAAGCGATTGACTTTCTTTTTGCGCTCTCTGCTTAAGTTTACAAACTTCAGCACCTTATCGATCGAAGATCTGGGAACATCATATAACTTACGATACAGCTCCAGATTTTCCTCAATCGTTAACCTCTCATATAGACCGCTGTTATCCGTCAAAATGCCAAAGCGCATCTTCTGTGCAGACTGATGCATCATCTCCGCTGGCTGGTTAAATACACTTGCCTGTCCGCTTGTCGGATTTAATTGCGCCGTTAAAATCTTTATTAATGTTGTTTTTCCTGAACCACTCGGACCCAGGAAACCAAAAATTTCCCCTTTCGGAATGGAAAAGGACACGTCTGATAACGCATCCTTATTTCCAAATCTCTTTCGAATATGTTCTACTTGGATAACATCCATGAACACCACTTCCTTAGAGTTGATGGCTTAAATATATAAAGAATGCATGCTTCCAACCATCAAAACCCGTCGAAATGTAGCTGTTATCGCCTGAATGGTACCATGGAATGCTTGATTGGTTCGATATTACCCCGGAAATTAAATGTTAAGAAGTGCTTTTAATTCATGCAATTTTGAACGAGACAACGGAACCACGGCATCTTTGCCTGTATTTAAACGCAAGCTGTAGCTATTCTTCGTCCATGTAATAATCTCTCTTACTTTTTGCAGATTAACGATGTAGGATCGATGGCACCTGAAAAATCCGAAATTTACCAATCTCTGCTCGAGCTCGGTTAGCGTCAAAGCACAGACATAATTTTCTCCACCCACATGAACAAGAATCGAACCATCTATACTTTCTATGTAATCGACTTCAGGCGGATCAAATAAAATCACTTTGCCATTTCTTTTCGTATAAATCTTCTGCAAGGTTATATTGGCCCGATCTTGTTCCTGCACTTCCTGCTTATCCTCTTCTGAGTCCCGAATATCCAATGGATGAAATCCGAATTCGTTCAATCGATAAATGGCATCACAGGAAATAAGGGCATCCTCTAAATTCGACGTTAAAATTAAAATCTGCTTTTCTTTCGAAAGGTCATCTAAAATCCGTTTAAAATGACGACGATCTTCTTCTTCCAAGTAAAAATAGGGTTCCTCCAGTACAATTGTAGGCTGATGCGCAAAAAAAACACGCAGCAATGTCACATACATCCTTTTCGATGAGCTTAGATCCTTGATTTTTACCTTCCGTTCTTCTTTTAAAGCAAAATAATCCATTAACAGAGCGACATGCTCATTCCTCTCCGTTACTTTGATTAGAAAAGTGATTAGCTCTTCCAACGTTAAACGCATATACTCGCCTTGTTGAGCTCGAAATAAATAATATTGGGAATGATTCACTAATTGATTCATTAAAAGCTGCTTTCGCTTCAAATCCGTTATAATGCCAATCGATTGGTTCAATGTCATATTTAATTCGATTTTCGGTAGAAATAATTCCCCATCATAATACTTTGGTTGAAATTGCATGCCATCCTCCTGGTCAGTGCCACTATAGGATATATATAACAATTATAATGTTGGGATACTTTTTTGTCAGTTTCTATCGAAAAATATAACGGCATGTCTTCTCTAAGCCATATCAGTATATATTTTGACCATAGAATAGATATCAACAACGCATAGTTGGGAAAATACGATGAGAGGGGATTTTTCATGTAACAACGCATTCATAATTTGGATCGGCTCATTCACTCGCGGTAGATCATATTTTTGGGGCGGTTCTGCAAGTGGAATCAGGATATGGACGACTGTCATGGAGTGGAGCGGCCGGTAATATGAGCTCTGCTAGCCGATTCTTTATCTTGGTATTTTCCTAAATTTGTTATGACGCTTCAATTAATGACGACTTTGTGCTTATCTATGATACGGTTCAGCTTAACGGGTCTATCGGCGAAAATTATGAAAGGAGGTGCCGCGGCATGCTCCTCACTAGCAGAAAGTCATTTTCACTCCCATGCGGTTGCAACTACCTGCACCCGAAAAGCGGCAACCTTTGACGAGAAGTTAACGTCCTAGACTGCCACCATTTATTGAACTCGGCTAACCCAACTCAAATTTGTTTAACAATGCCAATGCCTCTTCATGATCAGGCTCGAGTTCTAATAATTTCCGCACGTATCTCAGAGCATCTTCGTCTAACTCTAACTCGAAACAACAAATAGCTAGACAATAATATACAGTGGATACGATCTTCTCTTGATCTTCATATATTGATATTTCTAAAAATCGTTTGGAGTCCCCGTACATTTCCATCTCAAACAGTAACAATCCAGCCTCAAGTGCGATGTCATAACGCTGCTCCATTACGTAGTACGACGACCACATAAGCTGTATACCCCGAAAAATGTCCTGCTTTTCCTGATCATTTGCATCTTGTAACAGACTAGAGACCTGCTTCGTGCTCTGAATGAAGAACTCCGCGTCATATCCACCTAAACGCCAAAAACTTAATATTTGCTGAAGTTCCATGCTATCTAGATTGAGATCTACCCACTCCTTCAAGCTAAAAAATTCGTCCGGACCAAAGCGCTCAATAAATCGACGATAAGCTAATCTTGTCTGGATGTAGTCCATCGGTGTATCCATATTGATAATACAACCAATATTTATATTTTTATAATGATGCGGGGGAAATAACGCGAGGGCTCCATTCTGTTCCATAACTTGCTGAATCGCATGGTAGTTTGCCGTTAAAGAAAAACTTCCATGAAGGATCAACTCCGGTGGTTCCGCGAATTTCCAATTTTCAAGTAAATGATCCCCTTTGTCTGCTGTTATTAATAGAAATCCCTCCTGCGACATCTGGTTCAAACGTTCCAAACAAGTTAATCCGGCGACTGGATATAAAATATGCGAATCTTCCAATTGTTCCTGATATAAGGCTATGACATCACGATAAGGATAAGTTTCTTGCTCATACTCCGGCGCCCGCCGATGCTTATAATGTAAAGATATTTGATCAAGTAATTCTGATGGTTTAAGTGAATCCTTAAGTTTAGGATACTCAATGAAAACATCAGTTTCATAAATTTTACCTTCAGCCACATAAAGCAGCTCTTGCGGAATACTATCAAAAAAATAGTTAGCCACAATGACAACAGGCTGTTTTAAATCTCCTTTACTAATGGTTGTGTCTGATACAATCAAATTCAGAACCGTGTCATGAACAGCATCAAATCGCGCAAAATCGAGTATTCCTTTGGCAATAAAAGCTTGTAGAGCTGGATGACCCTTCCATGCCAACACATTGTTCATCGCCAAGTCCGTCATGATATATCGAAACGAAGGTAACGTTAACCCTGCATAGTCAATCAACTGACATAACTCGTGTAACACATGGAAAGCAAAACGCCCCGCTCCTGCTCCAAGCTCCACAATAAGAACAGGCTCTGAGTTATCTTCCTTATTTGCCCGGTCTTGAAGAAAGCCGAATATCATTTCTGCATAGGCCGCAGCGATCATTGGATTGCACGTGATATATTGAGGAACTTGGTCGTTGTTCCAAGCCTTCAATCCTTCTTGTTCATAATATTCCCTCTGAATATTCCATATAGGTGCTTCACTAAAGCGGTAACGTTGTTTATTATGAATTGTCATTTAAACGATTTCCCATCCTCTGGAAGTTATTCGATTCCTGTATATTTATTTTCTCTAACCTACGTCTATAATAACCTTTAATGCACTCCATGCCATAAACAACTTCCCGGGCTCACAAAGAGGATACCTCGCACTAATTAACAAAGAGCCCTATTAGGAGGGGCTCAAATTTGTTTTATGTATTCGTTTATCCTTATTTGTATAACACTTTATCTATATTGTATCTGGCCTTGAGTTCATTAATAATAAATGTTTCATAAATTTCTCTATGAACGGGGTCCTCGACAATACAAACCTCGATTTTGGTAACTTCGCCCCTGTAATTTTTCATGATGGATACTGTATCTTCAAAATGTTTTTTGATTCGGGGTCTTAGCTTTCGTGCTTTGCCAACGAATAGGAGTTCATCCCGATCATTGTAAAACATAAAAATCCCCGCTTTATCTCTTGAAATCAGGTGAAAATCCGTAAACCCATAAATATTGCTTAACTCAGGGTCTTTCTGTTTGTGTATGGTGACATCCGGTGTTGGAATCGTTATTTGTATCATGTACATTCACTCCCTTTTTATTATTAATTCCTTATTGGTATACCCTATTATTAAAACTGACTATACTCTTACTTGTCGCGGTCATCATGTTGATTTAGGATCGCCGTCTCGAGCGGCGGCCGGAACCTCCGAAGGTTCCTTTTCTACCAGCAGAGTCGTTTGGAGTAGCGCCTCCGCGATGGCCGCGGGTTATACAATCCTCGGAAGATGTGACGCTGGTTCTGATCTCCCTAACTGTCGTCGGAGTCGACTCATTAATTGTCATCGGATACGGATGATCCCCAATCACCGGAATCTTCTGCTTGATCAGCTTCTCGATATCTTTTAGATAAGGAATCTCCTCGTACTCGCAAAACGAAATCGCTATTCCGCTTAATCCCGCTCGTCCGGTGCGGCCGATCCGATGCACATACGTCTCCGGGATATTCGGCAAATTGTAGTTAATGACGTGCGACAGCTCCTCGATGTCGATGCCCCGGGCCGCAATGTCTGTCGCCACCAGCATGCGAGTCACACCTTGCTTGAAGTTATTCAGCGCAGCTTGGCGGGCGTTCTGCGACTTGTCGCCATGAATCGCCTGCGCGGTAATCGTCGCCTTCGTCAGGCCCCTCACCAGCCGGTCCGCGCCATGCTTCGTACGGGTGAACACAAGCGCGCTCTCGATCGACTTGTCTTGTAGCAGGTCGATCAACAGCGGCAGCTTGTTCGGCTTGTCCACAAAGTAGAGTGTCTGCTTGATCCGCTCCGCCGTCGAGGAAACGGGCGTAATTTCGATTTTCATTGGATTCGTCAGCAGTGAGTCTACCAGAGACGTGATCTCGGGCGGCATCGTCGCCGAAAAGAACAGCGTCTGTCGTTTGGCAGGCAGCTTGGCTATGATCCTTCTCATGTCGTGAATGAAGCCCATATCTAGCATGCGGTCTGCTTCGTCCAGCACGAGAATCTGCACGTGACGCAGATCGGCGAACCCTTGGTTCATCAGGTCGATTAGTCGGCCCGGCGTCGCTATCAGAATGTCCATGCCTTGCTCCAGCGCCTGCTCCTGTGCTTTTTGCGAGACGCCGCCTAAAATCACGGCACTTCGCAGATTCAAAAAGCGTCCGTAAGATTTAAAGTTGTCGGATATCTGAATGGCCAGCTCTCGCGTAGGCGTCAGGATCAGCGAACGAATGACGCGCTTGCCGCTCGGTCGTCCCTGCTGCGCGCTCAGCAGTTGGATAATTGGAAGCAAGAACGCCGCTGTCTTGCCGGTCCCCGTCTGAGCGCAGCCGAACAAATCTCGGCCCGCCAGCACCGGCGGAATTGCTTGCTCCTGTATGGGAGTGGGCTGTCTATAATTTTCCTTGGCCAGCGCTTTAAGAATGGGGGGAATCAGTTTCAATTGTTCAAATGTCATAAAATCTCCTTCGTCATGCCACCGTCGATGCGGAAGTTTCACTTCTTGCATTATACACCAGATATGAGGTGGCGTACTGCATTCTCTGTAACGGCAATTTCTACTTAAAATGTATAGACGGAATCCTTAAGAGCGACCCTTGGTTTTTGGGCTTCCCTGTTTATCGTAAAAATTTGCGTCACTTATGGTACGGTTCCCCCCGCATAATCTTAAACGCCCGGTACACCTGCTCCACCAGCACCAGACGCATAAGCTGGTGCGGCAGCGTCATGCGCCCGAACGACAGCTTGAGGTCGGCGCGCGCAAGCACTTCTGGGGCGAGGCCCAGCGAGCCCCCGATAACAAAAGCCACGTGGCTGCGCCCGTACGTGGCAAGGTCTTGCACCTGCCGTGCGAGTTCCTCGCTCGACAGCGGCTTCCCGTCGATGGCAAGCGCCACGACGTAAGCGTCGGCGTGCAGCTTCGCGAGAATGCGCTCGCCCTCGCGCTGCTTCACCTGCACCTCCTCCGCGGCGCTCATGGATTCCGGCGCCTTCTCGTCCGGCACCTCGACGATCTGTACCTTGGCATACGGCCCCAAACGCTTGACGTACTCGGCGATCCCCTGTACCAGATAAGTCTCCTTCAATTTCCCTACTGTGATAATCTGAATATTCATCCGCTTGCTCTTCCTCTCTCGTCTAGCCTTTACTTGTCCTGTTCGAGGTGTCGTGGAATTTCCTTCACCTTTTCATTGTTCTCTCCAAAGAAACTTTAACTTAACAAGAAACAAATGTGATATTATGTAAATTGAACTATATTATTACTTGAAAGAAGGTAAAAGCAATGGCCCATAACCGCATACCTGCCATTCTGGCCGCTTCTTTCGCAGCTCTAACACTCGCTGCTTCTCCAGTCGCTACAGCGCCAAACTTGGGAAACGCTCCCGTCTCAAGTGAACAAGTACAAGTAGCCACCCCAACTGTACCTGTTGTTGTCGGCAAGCCCCAAGGCCAGAATAACCTTACCATAACCTTTGTTGATCAAGCGTTAAAGGGAAATGACTCTACGCTTCTTACTCCCCAAGGTAATCTAACGGAGCGGTACGCCTATTCAACATACTCCGTTCCTTATAAAGTTATTGAAGACGGTAATGACAATGTCGGGCCAAGGGAACAAGATGCCTTCTTGTGCAGCGCCCCAAAAGGCGGCACTAGTACCATTGTAAATCCAGTTGAGGTTCGCGCCAACGTCCAGATTCAATCTAACGTTGGAACTGAACTAAGAAAACTCATCAATCTCGTATGGACTAATCAGACAAACGGTTCCTTCAAGCACATCTATTCCAAAACAAAATGCGAGGCTCCGGAATCCGTTCATAACCATCGTGATTACTACGGTGCAATCCAGTATGATTTAGGAACAGCCGTTGTGAATCGAACCGACATTTACCATGTATATAGCGGAGATCGAATCCTCTATACTGCCTCCTATAACCGCGGCCAACAAACAGTTTATGCCAAAGTCCCCAAAGCCGTTGAATACGCCGGAGACTTCTACCTCTAAAATCACAGCCGTTACACCATAACCAGCTATAAAAAAGGAAGGCCGCACCATGCCAGCCCTCCGACAATCATTCTATGTTATCTCCATACCTCGACAAACTCCTACACAACCAAGAAGCGCCCCGGCTCGGCACACCGTTCACAATGCGGAGGCGGGTCCCAGCCCGTAAACTTCACTTCCTCCAAGTCCACGATGTCCGGCGCGTCCTCGTATTCGTCCACGAACATATCGATGGCAAGCTCCAGATGCTCTTTGCAAACTACGTGCATAAGATAAGACCCCTTTTTCGTTTAACCCTAATAAAATCGTACACCCTCTCGCTTCTATACGGCCTCTGCTTTCATTGTTCCCCAAAAGCGGCCGCGACTTACAGCTTTCTCTGATCCCATTAGCGATCCTTTAACTCAGCCAGCGTGACCTGAATCGTGTTCTTCTTCGCTCCCCGATAATATGTGACGGCGAGCTTTTCTCCGATCTTTTTGTGCCCGTAAATGTATTTGCGCAGCGCCAGCGTACCGTCGACCGGCTTGCCGTCCAACTCCACGATCACGTCGCTGGTTTTAAGCCCTGCGTCCTTGCCCGGACCGACGGCGTCGATTACCAGCACGCCTTTCTTAACGTCCGACGGCAGCTTCAAGCTTTCGATGCCCGCATACGCCTG
>NZ_JTHN01000015.1 GCF_001399685.1 Paenibacillus sp. A3 | reverse complement strand
CCAGGCTCCCTAAGATTTCAAGCAGGAGCACAGGCTGTCTGAGCTGTAAGGGGGCTAAGCGCGTTCCACAGCCGGAGCTTCGAGAACGGCGGTGCAGTATTTGCAGCGGGATGCTTTTTTGGGGATTTCGGGCAAGCATTCCGGACATTCTTTAATGTTTTCTTTCGGATTGGGCTTGGCTTCTTCTTTTCGGCGGAACCGGTTGATCTGCTTGACGGCGATAAAAATAACGAACGAGACGATCAGAAAATCGAGCAGCGTGCTGAGGAACAATCCGTAGTTAAACGTTGCCGCACTCGCTTCCTTGGCATCTTTAAGCGTCTCGTAGGACTTCCCGTCCAAACTAATAAATAAATCCGTGAAATTCACTTTACCCAACAGTAGCCCGATCGGAGGCATAACCAAATCGTTGACGATCGAAGTAACGACTTTGCCAAAAGCGCCTCCGATAATAACCCCGATCGCCAGATCGATCATATTCCCTTTAATTGCAAATTCTTTAAATTCTTTCAAAATTTTTGACGGCATCCTACGGCTGTCTCCTTTTTTGACGTGGTGTAGTTAGAATGGCGTTTTCACCAGTTTAACCGTTTTTCGGGGGAAAAGACAAGCCAAAAAGCCCATTTCCTATCGTAACGATGGAAACGGGCCTTGCTTATAACCGTCGGATTAGGCTTTTCTGCGCATCAGCGATACGATCAGAGCTGCAGCTCCGAGCACGACGCCCGCAATGGACAAGTAAAGCGGCGTTTGGGACGCGGCGGGAGCTTCGGACGCTGCCTTACCCGCCGCCGGTGCCGCAGGCGCCGTCGTATGGCCATGGCTGTCCGTTCCGGCTCCGGTCGGTTTTGCGTTCACTTTCGTCACGGAAGCCGGTTTGTCCGAGCCGTCCGCGCCGACCCATTCGACGACACTGCCGTCTTTGTAGGTCTGGTACGCCTTCCACGTAATCGCGGTAGCGGTGTCGGCTACTTTGCCCTGAATGTAAAACTCGCCGAATTCCGTAGCGCCCAAGCCTTCGCCGGTAGCTGTCCACACCACGCCGGTAATTTTATTGTTCGCATCCTTCGTCAGCTCGTATTTCCAGCCCGGCTTCGGCTCGAAGCGGGAAATCGATACGGAGTCGAGCGGAAACTTCACCTCGACTTTTATCGTCGGAATTTCTTTCTCCGTAGGGACGCGAACGGCAAATTTCTCATAGCTTCCTTGCGTCGTCTCTTTTGGCAGCACCGTCACATGCGCGCTGGCGAAGCCTCCTCCAAGCATGGAAGCAAGCAGTCCGAGCGCGAGCGCAAAATGCAATTTTTTCATAAATAAAAGCCCCTTTCTTTTAAGCAGTCAGTTTATCCTTCTGTACTTTATCGTAAACCGCTTATCGAAAGAATGGCTCGACCGGGCTATTTCCCCCCTTGTTTTTGTCCGATCTGTGTCAATCCGTGACGCACCGCATAAGCGGTCAGCTGCACCCGGTTGTCGAGCGCCAGCTTGGACAAAATATTCTTGATATGGTTCTTGACCGTATTCTCCGTAATGATCAGCGTCTCGGCGATCTGGCGGTTGCTCTGCCCGCTGGCGACGCAGCTCAGGATTTCGCATTCGCGCTGGGAAAGCACGCCCGGCCCGATGTCGCTGGCCGCGGATTCACCGGCCGACCGGAACGAATGAAAGAGCCGGTCCGCCATGCCTCGGGAAATTTCGCTGTTCTCGTCGAGCAAGCCGCGCAAGTAGACGACCCAGTCGTCGGGGTCCATGTTTTTGAGCAGATAGCCCTGCGCCCCGTGCCTTACGGCGGTGAACAGGTCGGCCACGTCGTCGGACACCGTGAGCATGACGATGCGGATGTGCGGATACAGCTGTTTAATTCGTTTGGTCGCTTCAAGGCCGCTCATCCCCGGCATCTGAATGTCCATCAGCACCAGATCCGGCAGCAACCGACCGCACAGCTCGACGGCCTCGGTGCCGCTACGGGCTTCCCCGATCCATTCGAAGCCGGGCTCCCCGTCGATCAGCGTACGGATGGCGCGCCGGGCTAACGGATGATCGTCGGCGATCAGTACCCGGTAATTCATCATCACAGCTTCACCTCCCGCAGCGGTCCGGTCACGATCAACTCCAGCCCTTGTCCTTCCTTCGCCCGGATTTCCAGCTCCGCCCCGAGCTCCTGCGCCCGTTTGCGCATAATTGATACCCCGTACCGGTTCGGCCGCTGTCCGGCATCGCCCTCCATGCCTTTGCCATCGTCGGCAATGCGCAGTCTCCAGCTCCGCCCGTCCTGCGTCGGGCCAAGCTCCACCTCCGCGTGATCGGCGTACGAGTGCTTGCGAATGTTCGTGAACGCCTCCCGGATAATGGAGAACAAAGGCACCTCCGCCGACGGCGATATCCCTTCCTCCGGCACCGTAATCCGGTGGTTGACGGCGATGCCGCTCATGCCGCTCCATTCCTCCAGCCACGTCCGCAGGCGCGAGCCAAAATCGGCTCCCTCCTCCGGCGCTGTCCGCAAGTTGAAGATCGCCTGCCGCAGATGGTGGTCGATTTCGGAAACGGCCGAACGCGCCTCTTCAATCTGCCCTTTCTTCAACTGCACGTTCAGGAAAAACAAAATTTGCGCGATATTGTCGTGCAGCTCCTGAGCGAGCCGCTCGCGCTCCTCGTATACCGCCCGTTTCGATTGCTCGACGGCCAGCTTCGCGTTCATCGCCTCGATGCGGCTGAACATCCAGTTGCCGAACAAGAACGACAGCAGCAGCGTAAGCAGCGTCATGTAGAAATTACCCGTCTCCATGGACAGCACGTCCAACAGGAAGTCGTGGCGTATATACTCGAATCCCCCGATAACCAGAGGCGGGAGCAAGATCGTTAATATTTTTAGCTTGCGCATCGACATATATCATTCCATCGCCTTTCTCCCTAAATTAACCGGTCGCCGTTTCGTATCCATTATATACCGATAAGTCGCAAGCTTCGAGACAAATTCGCCGAAATGAATCCGGATTAAATAAAATAGTGTTGTGTCGCATTCAATTTGTGAAAAAAACTCATCTTTTTTGAGAAAATAAAAAGGAGCCCACGGACCGCACCGAGGACTCCTTATATATGTTGTCCTCGATCCCATGAGCGTCAAGGACGTAAAATATAATTCAAAAAAGGCGTCGTATCAAGCATTTGCAAAAACTATGTGTAAAACATCTATAAAACAGTATAGACTCTTACCTTTTCGATTACTCCTTCGAATACGTAAATCTATTGAAATACCGAATTCGAATAGTTGCAGAACATAGCTAATTTTGCACTCTCAAATCCAAGATCCAGTGTCGGAATGGTTCAGTATGCAATAGAATTTGAGAACTGGATTTAATCCGATAAGGAGAATGTTTTATCATCGTTTGCCAAATAGTTATTCAAATTAAAATGCTTATTACTGACAACCAAAATGTGTCGCTTTCTTTGTAAAACACCAATAACACCACCTTCCATAATTTTTTCCTCCTCACTTCTTATCAATTTATATATTCAAAAGGTATTGTCAATACCATAAAACAGGAGTAAAATAAAGTGTAGTACTTTATTTGGCATTAACAACTGAATTATAGCACATACTAAAAAAGGAAATGCAGATGCCAATAACATCTAACATTCCCCTCACGTATCACAATAGCCGCTTTTAAGGGCGGTTGGCTTCAAAGGGTATGCCGAAGAATAGACCGTTTACCTTTGCGAGAGGGCGGTCTATTTCTTTTGCTGCGAAAGTTCGATGATCTTTATAATCAGCGTCAGCAGAGCAATTAAAAGTCCACTTGAGCTAATAACTATAATCATCACGTCTTTCACGTCCATTGGCATCACCTCCCTTCCGAGAGGTTAGCCGACCGCCCATTAAGCCATTCTATTGCGATTGGATTATTATACCATAAAATAGAATGGATGAATAGAATTTATATTTGAGATTCAAAATCAGATACCCATGAAGTATGTGTTTTATCCAACATTCAGAGCGCTCGAATACAGCTTTTCAACGAAAATGAACTTCAAGAGCTAAATTTCTTCTGCCCCCTTATGTGCCGTGCCATCGCTTACGAAACAATCATGATATTAAAAAAGAGGACAATCCCGCGGCTTCTTGCTCCGCTCCGGGGATCGTCCTCTTTCCGTATAAAGCGTTTCTTTTAGCTAAACGCTCTGGCTTACTTTTTCGTAATCAGCTCAAGATCGACAGGGATCGAAGCTTCCACTTTCTCGCCTTTCGTTACCTTCACGGCCGTTTTTACGGCCACGTCGCCGATGGCTGCCGGCTTTTGCGCTACCGTAGCGGCCATTTTGCCTTCGTTTACGGCTTTCACCGCGTCGTCGGTTGCATCGAAACCGACCACGACGATGTTTTTGCCGGAGGCCTGGATCGCTTGCAGGGCGCCTAGCGCCATTTCGTCGTTGTGGGCGAATACGGCTGCAATGTCTTTATTCCCTTGCAGGATGTTTTCCATAACGGACAGCCCTTTCGCGCGGTCGAAATCGGCCGGCTGGGAAGCGGCCATTTTCACGCCGTCTTTGCCGTCTACGGCATTATGGAAGCCTTTGCCGCGGTCGCGGGCTGCCGAGGTTCCGGCGATGCCTTGCAGTTCGACAAGGTTCCCTTTGCCGCCGATCGCTTTAAGAATGAAGTCGCCAGCCATTTGCCCGCCCTTGACGTTGTCGGATGCGATGTGCGAAACGACTTGACCGCCGTTCGCCGCGCGGTCGATGGTGATGACCGGAATGTTGGCTTTGTTGGCCGCCTCCACCGCCGTAATGACCGCTACGCTGTCGGTTGGGTTGATGAGGATGACGTTTACTTTTTTCTGAATCAGGTCCTCGATGCCGCTGATTTGCTTCGAGGTATCGTTCTGCGCGTCGACAACGACCAGCTCGGCTCCGGCTTCCTTCGCCGCTTTCTCGGCGCCTTCTTTCAACGTCACGAAGAACGGGTTGTTGAGCGTGGAAATGGAGAGACCGATCGTTGTTTTGCCGGAAGCTGCGCCTCCCTCTTTTTTCGGCTCGGCCGTCTTGGCTCCGCCCTCCAGATTGGACTTGGTGGAGCAGCCGGCGGCCACCATGAGGAATACCAGCAGCAGCGACAGAACCGTGTACATTTTTTTCATGTTACTTTTCCCCTTTGCTTTTTTTATTTTGCGGCTTTGGACCGGTCCAGCAGCACCGCAACCAGAATGACGGCGCCCTTCACAACCAGCTGATAAAAGGATGAAACGTTCAGCAGGTTCAGACCGTTGTCCAATACGCCTATGATCATGGCGCCGATCAGCGTCCCCACCAGCCAGCCCCGTCCGCCGGATAAGCTGGTTCCTCCGAGGACAACCGCGGCAATCGCATCAAGCTCGTAAGAGGTGCCTGCCGTCGGCTGCGCGGAGTTAAGTCTGGAGGTGAGTATAATTCCGCTTAAAGCTGCCAATAATCCGCTTACCGAATAAACCATGATTTTGATTCTGGAAGTATTGATCCCGGAAAGCCAAGTCGCTTCCTCGTTGCTTCCCAGCGCGTAGACGCGCCGCCCGAAGGTCGTGTATTTCAATATAATGAACAGGATGACAAAGGTCAGGACCATCCAGACAATCGGCATCGGAATATCGAGAAAATACCCTTTCCCGATGATGGCGAAATCTTCGTGCAGCCCCGTAATCGGCCGGCCCTGCGTATAGACGAGCGTCAAGCCGCGGTAGACGGTCATCGTCGCCAAGGTGGCGATGAAGGGGGCCACCTTCCCTTTGGTGATCAGCAGGCCGTTGACGGCTCCGAACACCGCCCCGCAGCCAAGGCCGATCAGAATAGCCAGCCACGGATTCATACCGGAGGCCATCATGCCCGCCGTAAACGCGCTGGACAGCGCCAGAACCGCTCCGACGGAAAGGTCGATCCCTCCGGTCAGAATAACGAACGTCATCCCGAACGCAATCAAGGCGTTGATGGAAATTTGCCGAAGCACGTTGAAAATGTTGGTGACGGTCAAAAAGTCGCTGTTGATCACCGATAAAACGACGACGATTAAGGCGAGTCCGAGCAGCGGACCCAGGCTGAACGCTTTGCCTGCCCGCTTACCGCCTGCTTTCGCTTCCGTTTGCATGATGTTTTCCTCCTCCTGTCGCGCAGTGCATAATTTTTTCCTGCGTGGCTTCCCCTCTGGCGAACTCTCCGGCAATCCGGCCTTCGTGCATCACCAGGATGCGGTCGCTCATGCCGAGAACCTCCGGGAGCTCCGACGAAATCATCAGGATGGCTACGCCTCTGGAAACCAATTGGTTCATCAAATCGTAGATCTCCTTCTTGGCGCCGATGTCCACCCCGCGGGTCGGCTCGTCCAAAATAAACACCTGCGGATTCGTTTCGAGCCATTTGCCGATCACGACCTTCTGCTGATTTCCGCCGCTCAAGGAACCGACCTTCTGCTCGCCGTTCGGGGTCTTGATCAGCAGTTGCGAGATGAGCCGATCCGAGATGCCGGTTTCTTTGCTGCGGCTGACAAACCCGTATGAGGAAACGTCCTTCAAATTCGGCAGCGAAATGTTGTCCTTCACGGACAAGTTCAACAACAGCCCTTCGTCCTTGCGGTCCTCCGTGACCAGCGCGATGCCCGCGCGGATCGCATCGACCGGCTTGCGGATGGCGACGGGCCGGCCGTCGACGCGGATTTCCCCTTGGCGGGCCGGCGTCACCCCGAACAAGGCTTTGGCCAGCTCGGTCCGGCCGGCCCCCATCAGACCGGCGATGCCGACAATTTCCCCGCTGCGTACGGCGAAAGAAATGTCTTGCAGCTTGCCCGGCAGCGACAGCCCCTTGACCTCCAGCTTGGGCTCGCCGACGGCAACGTCGATTTTCGGAAAGCGGTCTTTGATTTCCCGCCCTACCATCATTTTGACCAGCTTGTCGATATTCGTATCTGCAACGCGGTCCGTCCCTACCGTATGCCCGTCTCTCATGACGGTGACCCGGTCGCAGATACGGAAAATTTCCTCCATCCGGTGGGAGATGTAGATCATCCCGACGCCCTTGGTTTTGAGCGATTCGATCACCGTAAAGAGCGCTTCGATCTCACGGTCGGTCAGCGCCGCCGTCGGCTCGTCGAGCACGAGAATTTCCGCATTCATGGAAAGCGCTTTAGCAATCTCGATCATTTGCTGCTGTCCGACGGAAAGCTCGCCTGCGATGATGCCGGGATCGATGGACAGGCCGAGCTGGGACAAGAAGCGAACCGATTCCTGCCTCATTTTGCCCCAGTTGATCATCCCGCTCCGGCCGTAGGTAAATTCCCGCCCCAGAAAAATATTTTCCATCACCGTCAGATGCGGGATTAAGTTCAATTCCTGATGAATCATGGCAATGCCCAGGCTTTGCGCCATGGAAGGGGAAGCGATCTCGCATGGCGTCCCCTTCAGGATCACGGTGCCGCCGTCTCTGCGGTGAATGCCGCCGAGAATTTTCATGAGCGTAGATTTTCCCGCGCCGTTCTCCCCCATCAGCGCGTGCACTTCCCCGCCAGTCAGGTTGAACGTCACCTGATCCAGCACTCGGACGCCCGGGAAGCTCTTGCTGATGTCGTTCATTTCCAGCAGGTATGTCGTCATGACGGCCACTCCTTTCTTAAAAGATCACGCCGGCCTGCAGAACGATGTTCGCATAAGGTGTAAATTCGCCTGTCCGAATAACCGCTTTCGCTTCGTGCGTAAGCCTTTTCAATTGCTCGTGACTGACCGTTCGAACCGGGATGCCCTTCATGACGGCTTCCAGCTCCCGCTTGAACTGCGGGCTGGCCCGCTCCATTTCGTCCGCAACGAACGCGGCCCCCACTTCCATTTCTTCAAGCACGGTGGACAGCGTCTCCAGCAGGGAAGGCACGCCCTGCTTCAAAGCCAAATCGATCCGCCGCACATGGTCGGGAATCGGCAGTCCGCTGTCGCAAATAACGATCGTATCCGTATGGCCCAATTTGCTGATGACTTCGGAAATTTCGCTGTTGATGATTCCGATTTTTTTCATGATGGTTTCTCCTCCGCTCACCCGTTAAAATCGAGCACTTCCCGAAGCGTCGGCATCCCCGGCTGTGCGCCGAATTTCGTCACGGCGAGCGCCGAAACCTTGGCCGCGAACGATACGGCTTCCTCCAAGCTTCGCCCCAAAGCGAGCGAATAAGCCAGCCCTGCGTTAAACGAATCGCCGGCTCCGGTCGTATCCACGACCTCCATGACATAACCGGGAACGCGGGTCAGCGTGCCCTCCTGCGCCATAAAGGCGGACCCTTCCGCGCCGAGCGTCGTAATGACGTGCCGGGCGCCCATGCCGGCCAGCTCCCGCATCGCGGCTTCCAATTCGCCGCCTTCCGCCGAACGCCCGGTCAGCAAGGCCAGCTCTGTCCGGTTCGGAGTAATGTAGTCGACGCTACGCAGCAATTCCTCCGGCAGCTTCTGCGCCGGGGCGGGGTTCAATACGACCGTCCGCCCGCAAGCCTTCGCGAGCCGGGCCGCATGTGCGACGGTATCGACGGGAATTTCCATCTGAAGCAGCACGATGTCCGCCGCGGCGATGACTTCCCGGCAAGCGTCGATATGCGCAGGCAGCAGCTTATGATTCGCGCCCGGCAGGACGACAATGCTGTTATCCCCCTGACAAACGTAAATGCTTGCGACTCCCGTAGCCGCTTGCTCCGCGAACCGCACCGTATCCGTGCCCACGTTCTCGGCTTGCAGCGCTTGCACAAGCTCTTGTCCGAAGCCGTCTGTACCGACCGCGCCGACCATCGTTACGGCCGCACCGAGCCGAGCCGCCGCCACGGCCTGGTTCGCTCCCTTTCCTCCCGGAAGAAAACGAATGCCTTGTCCGAGCATCGTCTCCCCCTGCTGCGGATACCGGTCCGCTTCGATGACAATATCCATATTCAAGCTTCCGATAACAACGATTTTAGGAGCTTTCATGTCCGTTCCTCCTTAAGGTCGACTCTCTGGGCACGAGCGTGACGTCCAGCTCGTACGTCTGGTCCGCTTCCAGCGTGCCTTCGATTTTTTTGATCAAAATCCGCGAGACGAGCGCGCCCATCTCATAGATCGGCTGGGCGACCGTCGTCAG
Source organism: Paenibacillus sp. A3 (assembly GCF_001399685.1). GTDB lineage: Bacteria > Bacillota > Bacilli > Paenibacillales > NBRC-103111 > Paenibacillus_G. The sequence goes on along the minus strand of NZ_JTHN01000015.1, from coordinate 51,983 downwards.
CTCCGGCTGCGTAATCTCCGTCATACCGATGCCGTCAAAGCCGCATACCGCCACTTGTCCGGGCACTTGCACGCCCATCCGGTGAAGCGCCTTGAGCGCGCCTACCGCCATCAGGTCGTTCCCGGCAAAAATGGCGTCCACATCGGGATGGCGTTCCAGCAGCAGCTCCGTCGCCCGGATTCCGCCTTCGATCCGGAAGTCTCCCTGAATTGTGAACGTCGGCGAGTACCAGTCCAAATGCTTCACCGCTTCCTCATACCCGACCAACCGCTCTTTGGCCGTAATGAATTCCTGCGGACCGTAGATATGGGCGATTTTCCGGCAGCCCATGCTCAGAAGATGCTCGACGGCCAGCTTCGCGCCTTCCCGGTTTTTGGAGCGGACCACGCTGCACGACTGCTTCGGTGGGACCCGGTCGAGGCAGACGACGGGGATGCCTTTCTTGGTCATCTGCTCGACATCCGCGGAATCCAGCGTATTGGAAGCAAAAATAATGCCGTCGATATATTTTTTCTTCAACACCTCAATATAGGACTTCTCCTTGACCCCTTCGTCGTCGGAGTTGCACAAAATCACCGTATACCCGTACATCGAGGCGACATCCTCGACGGCCCGGGCCAGCTCCGGAAAGAAGGGGTTGGAAATATCCGGGAGAATCAAGGCGATGGTGTTCGTCTTCTTTCCGGCCAATCCCCGGGCCACCGCATTCGGCTCGTAGTTCAGCGCTTCGATGGCTTTTTTGATTTTCTGCTCCGTTTCCACGTTCACATAGCCGCTTTTGTTCAAATACCGGGAAATCGTCGCAACGGACACGCCCGCCAGCTTGGCTACATCCCGAATGGTTGCCATACTTCCTCACCCCTGCCATGTGGTACCGGTTACATATGGATTAAAAAAAATTCCAAATGATGCTATTGCATTTTATAAGTAATAAAGATTCTAACCTGATTAAGTATATGGTACCGGTTACACATAAAATATAGCACTCTGCGGGAAAGGAATCAACCTCTTTTTTGTGACAGATTGCCGAACGGCCGGCCCGACTCCTCTGCTGCTGCTCGGCGGCCTAAGCGGCGCCCTGCTCTACGCGGGAACGCCGCTTATGCTCTTCCTTGCGGGTATCGATGGGCTCTGGCGCGATTCTCAATCCACCCGTCAGGTTAGCTTCTCGATATAAAGCGATGCGCTTACGACCGGCGTGCCGCCTCCGATGGTGCTTTGCAATACCACGTTGCCCGTATTGTCAATCCGGTTCAACGTCAGCACGCCGCCGGCCGTCAAGTTAGCGACGACCTGCCCCGTATAAGGCTGGTTTCCTGCATTGGTGCCGTAATTGCTGCACAGGACCAGGCTAGCCGGAACCGGACCGGCGCCGTCCGGATCGAAGAACAATCCGAACGCGCTATTCCCTGCAGTCGGGAACACCTCCCAATTGATATGATAAATGCCGGTTTCCAGAATGTTGATGGTTGAGGTCGGGGTGAAAGTAATCGCCGTTCCATTGATCAGCGAATTGTTGAAGGTAACGACCCCGCCTTGCCCACCCGGAGCTGCCGCTGCGGCAACATTCTGGTCTACCGTACTGCACAGAAAAGCAAATGCGGTGATCCTCGCCGGACCTTGCGGTCCTTGTGGTCCTTGTGGACCCTGTGGTCCTGGAGGCCCTGGAGGGCCCGGTATTCTACCCATACGTGTTCACTCTCCTTTTTGATTTCACAAACAATGTACTCACGGCATACGCCTTTAGACAGGGCGAGTGCCCATGTCATCCCGATTTTTTTTTGCTGTCTCCTGCACATGCCTGTTTTCGATCAGATTGTGTTGTTGTCCATTCATTTTCCATGCGTCTACATACCTTGTTTACAACTCACTTTAAAACGATAAAGGAGAAAGCGTATGAAGAAGAAAAGCGGTACCGTCAAAACCTTCGGCATCATGGTCGCGAACTCCAAGCAAAGGAAGTACGTCCTGAGCAAATATCTTGCCTGCAAAGCGGACCATATGAGACTATTCTGTTTCACACCGTCCGAGATCGATTGGAAGCGGAAAAGCATCCTCGGCCTCCATCATTCGAACTGGAAGTGGGTACAGCACCGGTTTCCTTTCCCCGAAGTGATATATAACCGCTGCTACAATACGAAAAAGACGACCCACCAAAGACTGAAGACCCTCATCGGGAGCAACAAATGCTTCAATCAGCAAAATCGATTCGACAAATACGAGATCTACAAGCTATTAAGCCAAACGCTCGCTCCTTATTTGCCCGAAACCGCTCCTTATGACCGGGAGACCGCGGCACAGCTGCAGAAAACTCATAAAGTACTGTATGTGAAGCCTTGCAACGGTCATCAAGGGAAAGGGGTATACCGTGTGGAGGCGAAGGAGTCGGGGGAAATTCATATTAGCCAGCATTATTTTTTACCGGAATTTATCGCTGCAGACGTCCCGGAAAGTCAAAAGAAGCTTAACAAGCTTCTTGGGTCCACCCATTACCTCATCCAACAAGGAGTCGAATTGCAGCAATGGAATGAACAAGTTTTCGATATCCGGGCGCTTGTTCAAAAAGACGAGTCAGGGGGATGGTCCGTAACGAACGTCGTTAGCCGGATCGCTCACAAGGGCTGCTTTAATACGAGCATCTGCGCCCAAGTTTGTTTGTCCGAAGAAGTGCTTCGCCATTTGTACCCGCAGGAGAAGGCCGACGCCTTCCTTCAAACGATACGCGACATCAGTCTGAGAGCCGCGCAAACCGTAGAGTCGGGCACAGGCCTTCATCTGGGCGAGCTTAGCGTCGATTTTGCGCTGGACAACGGCGAGCGGCTGTGGATCATCGAGGTGAACGGCAAGCCGCAAAAAGAGATCTACGACCAGATCTCCGGCCAAGACGAGGTTTATAAGCGTCCGCTGCAATACGCAGCCTATTTGCACACCCATTGACCATTACATGGGTCCAGTATATGGGTAAAAGCTTGGCAAGGTTATTCGCCTGTTCTGTGCGATGAAAATTTTTTCGTCAACTCCTGCGGCCTGTCATCCATCGATGGCAGGTTTTCATTTGTACGAAAATTAGGGTCCCGACAAAATTATTCCGGCTGGGACATACGTCGTGCCGATGAAGTGGCCTATCCCATATGTTAGTACATACGAATACACAAACCTGACAAACTTTGCGCTCAAGGAGAGATCACGGAATGAAAATATTGATATGGAGCTACATGTTCTCCATCGGAGGCGGGGGCAGGCTGCTGACGAATTTGGCGACGGCGCTTGCCCGGCAGCCTGACGTGCAATTTGTCCGGGTCGTCCTGTCGGCTCAGACCGGTTTTAAAGACAGAGTCAATACGCAGCTGCATCCCAAAGTGAGCATTGTATACAGCGAAGAGGACATTCGGAACACCCCGAATCATTCGTGCATTGCCGATTGCGACGTCGTGTACGTATTTTGGCCGCACGGCCCGGCGTTCGTCGACTTTCACAAGCCGACCGTCATTACGTTCCACGATGCCACCATCTTCGATTACGTGCCGCCGTTCACGCCGGGATCGGTTGTTCGCGAGCATTGGGAGAAAGCCAAGGGCTGGCTGGAACGAAGCACGCACGTCGTCGTTTCTTCCGAGTATGTGAAGTCGAGACTCGTCGCGCATTTCGGTCCGGTCTGCCAATCCGCCTTTCTGATTCAGCATGCGATTTCACCGTCCAAATATTTCGAGAAGCCGGCGCTGGATTCCGCACTCGCCCAGAGCTACCCGTTCCCCTACTTCATTTATCCGGCCAACACCTCTCCGCACAAAAACCACTACAATCTGCTTCTCGCCTACTCGCGCTTCTCCCGCCGAAGCCAGCACCCGCTTTTTCTGATCGGCTACAATACGGAGATGCTAAGAAGCGTTCCGCCCCACTGGCCGGAACTGGCTTCGATTCCGACCTTGGTCTCGCTGATCAAAAGATTGGGGCTCCAGATCGATAGAGACGTCTTCCCGCTCGGGCTGGTGCAGGACCAGTTGGTCGCTCCGCTAATCAAAAACGCCTACGCCCTGATTATGCCAAGTCTTTCCGAGGGAGGAGGCAGCTATCCGGTGGAGGAGGCGCTCAGCATGGGAACGCCGGTCTTATGCTCGGACATCCCGGTCATGCGTGAGCATCTGGTGAGACGGAGCGCGGAAGTAGCCTGGTTTAACCCCGAATCGCCGGACGATATGACCCGCGCGATGGAGAGCTTGGCTGACAACTACGCGCGCTACAAGCAATCCGCTGTCCTGGGCATGAACGACCCTACGGTTTCCTGGGACGATATTGCCAGGAATTACTTGGCTGTATTCCATTCCGCCCATTACCGTTATCGCGGGTATTCCTTGTAATTTGTACGATTGTACGGGGGACAGTCGACGTTCCGATGAACCGGCCCGCCCCAATATATTAATCGGAGGCGGAATGATTAACTGCATAAGGAGGATGAGACCGATGAAAATCATGATCATGGCCGGCGGACAAGGAACGAGATTTTGGCCGCGCAGCGTCAAATCGAAGCCGAAGCAATTCCTCTCCCTAACCTCCGAAGAAACCATGCTGCAGCAAACGTACCGCAGATTTCTCCAGTATGTGCCGGGTACGTCCATCTATGTCGTGACGACAAAGCAATACGCCAGCATTGTTCACGAGCAGATTCCCGAGCTGAAGCAGGAACACCTCATTATAGAGCCCGAACCGAAGGATACGGCTCCTTGCATCGCTTTGTCGGCGCTGCATTTTTTGCAAAAAGGGGAAGACGACGTTCTGGTGACGACCCCGTCCGATCAATATATCCCGGAAGGAAACAGCTTGTGGGAGGCGTTGAAGCAAGCGGAGACCGTCGCCAGGTCAGGCCATTCTATCGTTACCTTGGGAATCGCGCCGACCCGGCCGGAAACCGGATACGGCTATATCGTGACGGAAGAGCCGACGGCCGAGGGGCCGGCGCTTGCGGCGAAAGCCTTTATCGAGAAGCCCCCCCTGGAGCGGGCCAAGCAATTGATCGAGCAAAAGAACGTGTACTGGAACAGCGGCATTTTCATTTGGAAGCCCTCGACCATCGCCCACTATATGAGCCGCAGCCAAAAGGATATGTGGACGCTGCTCGAAGGATGCGGCGGGCAGTGGAAAGACGTCTATTCGCGTTTGCCCAAAATATCCGTGGATTACGCCATCTTGGAGAAAGCTTCGTCGATCTATACGATCCCCGTTCATTTCGAATGGGACGATATCGGCTCATGGACCTCGCTGGAACGCGTTCATCAACCGGATGACCAAGGAAACATCGTGATGGGAGACGCCTCCCCTCTCTATACGAGCAACAGCATTGTCTATACGGAGAACCTGAAGACCGTCGTCATCGGAGTCAAAGATTTAATCATTGTCACGACCCCCGACGGCCTGCTCGTATGCAACAAAGCCCACGAACAGCATATCCGGGACGCTCAGAAATTTATGTAACGTTAAAGGAGGATAACGAACTTATGAAGGTGCTTATTACGGGGATTTCCGGCTTTGTCGGAAGCCATATGGCGGAATATCTGCTGCAGGAGCATGATGTCGTAGGGACGATCCGCCAGCGAAGCCGACTGGATCACATCAAGCACTTAAAGGATCTTCAATTGGTCGAATTGGTCGAATGCGAGCTGCGCGATCCTTTTTCCGTCGAGGCCCTGATCGCAAGCGTGAAGCCCGACCGGATTTTCCATCTGGCCGCCCAAAGCTTCGTGCCGACCTCCTGGAACTCTCCGATCGATACGATCTACAACAATGCCGCCAGCCAAATCAACATCATGGAAGCCGTCCGGCGGATCAAGCCCGACTGCAAAATTCAAATCGCCTGCTCCAGCGAGGAATACGGCCACGTCGAAGCCTACGAGGTGCCTATTAAGGAAACGAACCCGCTTCGGCCGCTCAGCCCGTATGCCGTCAGCAAAGTAACGCAGGAGTTTTTGGGCTATCAATATTACAAAAGCTACGGTCTGCACACCGTCATCACCCGGACCTTCAATCACACGGGACCGCGCCGGGGAGAAAACTTCGTCACTTCGAATTTCTCCAAGCAAATTGCCGATATCGAAAAAGGCAAGCAGCCCCCGGTGCTTTATGTCGGCAATCTGCAAGCCAAGCGGGACTTTACGGACGTCCGGGATGTCGTACGCGCGTATTGGCTGGCGCTGGAGAAAGGCGTACCCGGGGAAACGTACAACATCGCTTCCGGCTCCTGCATCACGATCGAAGAGATGCTTCAGAAGCTGCTTGCGCTCAGCAAGATAAAAATCGAAATCAAGATCGATCCGGCCCGTCTGCGTCCGTCGGATGTGGAAATATTGCTGGGAGACTATCGGAAATTCCATGAGACGACCGGCTGGAAACCGGAAATTCCATTGGACCAGACGCTCAAAGATCTTCTGAATTATTGGCGCTCTTTCCCGTAAGGCGGCGGCCTGCAGATCCATTCCAGTCTGGAGATGAAAGACATGCGAAAGAAGAAATCCCGGCGCGCTTCGGGCTCCCGGAGCCACAAGCGGACCTTGTCCAAAGCCTCCAAGAGGCCGAAGCGCAAGAAGGCGCTCCAGAAAAGCCGTGCAGGTCTTCGCCGGCATCGAAAAAGCGTAAGCCGCAAGCGGAAAAAGCGGCTCCCGTCCTTGCGTACCCGCCGGCCTAAGGAGACCAAGGCCGTTTCCCCTTCGCCATCCGCTGCAGCCCCTCCCGCTATCGGGGTGAATTTGGTCGGGTTAATCCGCGCGGAGACCGGCATCGGCGAATCCGGCCGGTTAGCTGCCCGGGCGCTGCAGGCGACGAACATTCCGTTCGGGATATTGAACTGCCCTGTATACGGAGATTACCGCAACGAAGATATGACGTGGACGCATAAAGAAATGCAGGCACCTGCCTATAACGTGAACATTTTCCACGTTAACGGGAACACGCTGAAGCATGTCGTCGACCACTTCGGCGCTTCCCTTCTGCACGGGCGCTACAATATCGGCTTCTGGCATTGGGAGCTTCCGGAGCTTCCCGACTTTTACGCCGAAGGCTTCCAATTCTTGCAGGAGGTGTGGGCGCCCTCCACCTATGTGGCGGCCAATATAGCCAAAAGGTCTCCGATTCCCGTCATCCATATCCCGCACGGCATCGAGGTAGCTTACGATGCGGCGATGAACCGGACCTACTTCGGCTTGCCGGACAACCGGTTTCTGTTCTGCTCCATGTACGACACGCAGAGCTTCCAGGAACGGAAAAACCCCCTCGCCGTCATTGAAGCGTTCAAGGCGGCTTTCGGGAGGGACGATCCGTCGGCCGGTCTCGTCGTCAAAGTGAACAATGCGGGGGTGAAGCCGGACGATATGGCCCTTCTGCATCGCGTGACAGCCGGCTTCCCCCAAATTATGATCATGGATCGCACGCTTCCGCGTCATGAAGTGAACGCCCTGATCGCCTGCACCGACAGCTTCGTCTCGCTGCACCGTGCCGAGGGCTTCGGTCTCGGCTTGGCGGAAGCCATGTATCTCGGCAAGCCGGTGATCGGCACGCACTGGTCGGGGAATACGGATTTCATGACCCCGGAAAACTCCTGTACGGTGGGGTATAAACTCGTACAAGTAGGAACGGATCACGGGCCTTACGGCGCCCATCAAGTGTGGGCCGATCCCGACATCGGCCAGGCGGCCGGGCATATGCGCAATCTGGTACGGGATGCCGGGTGGCGAAGCCGAATCGCGGCTGCCGGACAGCAGACGATCCGCAGCCGGTATTCGCCCTCTGCCGTCGGCCGCTTGATCGAGCAGCGCCTGGCCCATCTCGGCTTGCTGTAACGGCAAGATAATTCATGGTAAGGGAGGTTGTCGTATGGACATGATCAACTTAAGATTGGGCAGCGCCCGCTTTGCGGAAAAGCTGAAGCAAGCGCCGACGCTCCGCTTTATAGACATTTTGCGCAATCTGCTGCTGCTGGAAGGAGAGGCGTTCATCTGGGAACTGTACCGGCAGTTCTTTTTCCGGGACGCCGATCCGGAAGGATTTCATTCGCATTTGAACGGGCTGAACGCCGGCGTGCCGAAAACCAACTTCTTGCTCTATTTCCTGCAAAGCGGCGAAGCCGAACGTCTGTACAGCCCGTCCCAGTCTCCGGCGAAATATCCCCATACGACGTTCATCGGTACGTTTCACCGCATTCATCATGTGACGGATGTGGAATTCGTCTATTGCTTATATCAAGACTTGCTGCTGCGCCAGCCCGATGTGCCGGGACTTCACAGCCACATTCACCATCTCTCGCTCGGCTTGCCCCGGATCCGTCTGCTCTGCAGGTTTATCGAATCCGGGGAGTTTCAGGAGAAGATTCATACCGTGCCGCCGTTAGCTGCGCCTCTGCTGCCTCATGCGTCATCCATTAAGCATATCGGTATGTTTCTCGGGTACCAGCCGAAAATCCATCTGGACGGGGAAGGCATCGGGCGCTTTGTCGTCCGATTGACAGAAGGCTTGCTGTTGAACGCTCCGGACGTTATGATCCACGTCGCGACGACGGAGCATAATTTTTCGGAAGTGGAGAAATTGTTCCAAGCCTTCGCCACGCTCTATCCGAACAGGCTGTTTATGCATCATTTTCCAAGCGTACCCTGGTTGAACCAACATCTCCCGGTTGACGTCTGGTGCGTGCCTTATGTAGGAATGGATATGGCCTTGCAGCTTGAGCGTCCGGTCGTTTTATGCATTCACGACCTCGTGTACACGCATTTTCGGGAGCTGTACGTCCGCAAGCATCCGGAATTAGTTCAAGGCTTGGACGCGATCGTTCATGCCATGGCGAACAAAGCGGTTAAAGTGGTCTTCAACTCGGCATACGTTCAAAATTATGAGGGCCTCGGCTACTTGCAGCTCCCGCTTCATAAAACGCAGGTGATCCGATTGGCCGCCCCCGTGGAGGAATACCGCAATCTGGGATTGCTGGCCGAAGAAACTTTTCGCAGCAAGCATCAATTGTACGGGGAGTATCTCGTGTTCCCTTCCATCATCCGGGCGCATAAAAATCATGACCGGCTGCTGGAGGCTTTTCTGAATTACAGGCAGTCCCCCGAAGGCCGGGCTTCCAAGCTGAAGCTCGTTCTGACGGATCATTACCGCCACAGACCGCTGGAGCACGAAATCGCCGCCGTGCTCGGACAGTGCCGGGATCATGAAGCTTTGAACAGCATCGTTTACTTAAGACTCCCGTCCGGCGACATGCCTTCGCTGTATAAGTATGCAGCGGGAACGATCGTGCCTACGCTTTTCGAAGGAAGCTGTCCCTTCCCGATTCTCGAATCTCTGACCGTCGATACGCCGGTAGCGATCAGCCGGATCGAGGTCGCCAGAGAAGTCATCGGCGATATGAATGCGTTCGTCACGTTCGATCCTTACTCGGTGCCCGAAATGACCGCCGCCATCGCGCAGCTCTACCGGAACCGCCATTCCTTGGTTTTCCAAGAGAAAGCCGCCCTACGGGGAACGCTGCAGCGTACGTGGTCCGACGTGGCGCAAGAATATTACCGGCTATTTCAAAGCCTCATTCACCGGTGATCGGAATCCGCTGAATCGCAAGGAGGTCCGTAATGACGACAATACGCAAAGTGGTCGTTATCGGCGCCGGAGGTCACGCCAAAGTCGTCATCGATATTTTAAAGTCCGACCCTACGGTGGAACTGGCAGGCTGCACAACCAAAGCGCCAGGTACCGAAGTGTCGGGCATTCCTATCCTTGGCGACGATTCGGTACTGCCGCGCCTGTACGAGGAGGGCGTCCGGCACGCCTTTGTCGCCATCGGAGACAACCGGCTGCGGGAGAAGCTGTGCCGGCAAACGGCCCAGGCCGGCTTCGGGCTCGTCAATGCCATCAGCCCGCGCGCCTTTATTGCCGAATCGGCGACGCTCGGAAGCGGAATTGTCGTTATGGCCGGCGCCGTGATTCACGCCGAAGCGCATATCGGCGATTACGCCGTCATTAATACGAACGCGTCGGTTGATCACGAATGCCGGATCGGCACCGCATGCCATATCGCGCCGGGGTCGACCTTGTCCGGGAACGTGACGGTCGGAACGGGCACCTTCCTCGGCACGGGAACGAAGGTGATCGACGGCATCCGGATCGGAGCATGGTCCGTCGTCGGAGCCGGAGCGGCCGTTGTCCGCGACATTCCGGACGATTGTACGGCCGTCGGCGTTCCGGCGCGGGTCATAAAGCAGAGAAACTAAGGCGAAGACGCCTCCTATCCTTTGCAGGATGAGGGCGTCTTTTTGCGCAAGGTATTTTCTTCTTGGATTTTTTTCAATCCATCAGGTTAAATTATACTTCATGACTACATTGAAAGATGGTGAATTCCATTACAGTTTCATTTGCGCCGCGCCTGTATCATTGGTTTGTCCGTCCGAAATGGGTTACCAAAAAATATATTCATGATCGCGTCCAATCGAATTTTGCATTTGACGGTAAATCCGTGTTAGATTTCGGCTCGGGTACCGGGGCTAACTGTTCCATGTTCCATCCGTTGTATTATGTTGGAATGGACCCGGATGCCGGGAGAATTCAGTATGCCCAGCGATTGTATCCCGATCATCAATTTCAAGTACTCGAAAATAATGCGATTCCGTATCCGCACGAATCGGTCGATTACATACTGATTATCGCCGTGCTGCATCATATTTCTTCGGACGAAATCTCGAAATACTTGAAGGAGTTTCAACGTGTGCTGAAACCGGACGGAACGATCATCGTGATGGAGCCTTGTTTGTGCAAGAGTAAACCTTTATGCAACACGTTTATGAAATGGTACGACAAAGGGGAATATATTCGTAACGAGGCACAGTACCTGCAATTGTTTCAAGACCACGATTATAACTGTACGGTTCTGGACCGGTTCCGCAAATGCTTCTTGTATCACGAGCTATTTTTTTCGGCCAAGCCTAAACTGCAAAAAAACCTCACAGAAAATAGGTGAGGTGAGCTTGTTGAGAAACCCGCTTCGCGTATAAATTTTTCAGCATACGCCGGTGGGGTATATCCCTCCAGCCGCTCTTGAAACCCGTGAATTTGATTAGACGGTATTTTCACGGGTTTCAAAGGCGGACGTAAACTCTTACGGGATATACCCCACCTCTATTTGTTTTGAAATTTTCTACTTCTTGGGTTTCTCAAACAGCCTGACCTCACCGGAATAGGTGAGGTCAAACCCATTATCGGAATAACCGAAATCCCCGCGCGCCTTGCAATACGTTTCTGCGGCTGCCGTTGCGTCTTGCCACGCCGTAGGCGACAGCTCCGCCTGCGGCTAGCGCCAGAAGCGACACCGTTGTCCATGTTCCAAACATTTTTCCATTCATGATTGATATGATCGCTCCTTAAGAACATGATGGGTTAATGCCCTTAACCATGAGTAGTTTACGACGGATTCGACAAAATCATTCGATCAATATTTGGGTTTGGGAGACATTGAAAGATCGCAATAGAGTCGATAAAAGTCTAGCGGAATTAAACTATATTCAGATATATACCACGTTCAAATCTTATTTATGGATCATAGAATAAATAGACCAACGAGAGAGGAGGAGAGCAAATATGAGTAGAGTGGAACAAACCGTCAGCCATAGCGGCAACTCGCATGTGACGGTTATCGTTGATACGACCCCTATCGCCTATGCCATGGTTCTCTGTTTCTACGGCTCGGGAAAACTAAGTCCAGCGGAACTGAACTCTTTTTTGGCCAAATTTAAAGGTTCCCTTAACCTGCAGCAAATTACCGCACCTGAACGTGCTTGGCGGACCTCCGCCAAAGGAAAAATCGCTCAAATCAGCAACAAATCGATACGCTATGACTATCAAATTTATCCTGTGAACTAAAAAAGTCTATGAAAATATGAGCATCTATCAGTCTCACAATGGCATAAAGCTTCATATGCTATGATTAAGAAAGGCGGTGATTTCCAATGACTACCCGCAAAGGCCATTCAAATTCCGGATATTCTTTTAAAAACTTCATTAAAAACAGCGGAAACTCCTACGTAAAAGTAAAAGTTGAGACAGAAGCCGTCTCCAAAGCCGTAGCAGAAGCCCTGCAAAAGCAGCAGCAACAACAACGGCAAAACAAATGGTACTAATCGCAGCTATCATAAAAGAAAGGTGAAGATTGCAATGGGCAAATCCAATCATTCTTCGGGCTATGACAAAAACTTCATTAAAAACAGCGGAAATTCTTTTGTAAAAGTAAAGGTGGATACAGAAGCCGTCTCCAAAGCCGTGGCAGAGGCTCTGCAAAAGCAGCAGCAACAACAACGGCAAAACAAATTTAATAGCTAACAGGAGCAAACAAGTAATGCTCGGGCCCCGATCACCCGGGGCCCCTTTCATTTTACAATGGACTAAACCCCTTTTTGCACGAACTGTTCAATCCGATGCTTGATCGAATCGCGAACGTTACGGAACTGGGCCATAATTTCCTCTTCCGTACCGGTTGCTTTGGCCGGGTCATCAAACCCCCAATGCCACTTGATCACGTTCTTGTTCAAGATCGCAGGGCAATGCTCATCCGCATGCCCACATAGCGTAATCACATAGTCGGCCCGGTTTAACATCTCCGGATCAATCACATCCGACGTGTTGCCGCTAATATTCACGCCGGCTTCCTTCATAACTTGAACCGCCCGGGGATTCAACCCATGTGCTTCAAGCCCGGCACTCTTCACTTCGTATCGATCATGTCCCAGAGCTTTCAAAAAACCGTCCGCCATCTGGCTTCTGCACGAATTACCTGTGCACAAAAAGTAAACCAATGGTTTGTTCCTCATCGCGATATCTCCCCTGAATTTCGAATTAAACGCCTTGTTGTCTGCCTTTACTCAGCTTGCTCCCCAACACCGCTTTCACGATCATCGCTATAACAACCAGAACCATGGCAATCGTTATCGTAGAGATCCATACATTCGCGTGAGTAGCTTGGAGCAGATAAAGCCATAAATAAAGACTTGTGAGCGTAATAAACAAAGTAGGAACGGTTAAAATAATACCGATTTTAAAATAATAGCCCCAGCCGATTTTCATGTTTTTCGCAGATAATACATGCAGCCACAGCAGGGTAGCCAGGGAGCCGATCGGCGTAATTTTGGGTCCCAAATCGGAACCGATCACATTCGCATAAATTAACGCCTCACGAATGAAGCCCTCGGTTTCTGTCCCCTTAATGGCCAGCGCGTCGATCATGACCGTCGGCAAGTTGTTCATAATCGACGATAGGACAGCCGCGATGAACCCTGTTCCTACGGCAGCCGCGAACAGTCCATTGTCTGCCACTGCTTGGATGACGCTGCCCAGCGCATCGGTTAACCCGGCATTTCGCAATCCATAAACAACCACATACATGCCGATGGAGAAGACAACAATCGACCAGGGAGCCTCTTTAACAAGCTTCCAGGTATGAATGGCCGGGCTTTTTCTCGCGGCTGCAAGAAAGGCGATAGCGGCGATCCCCGCAATAGCCGATACGGGAACGGAGAACAACCCGCTTACGAAATAAGCGATAAGCAGCGCCAGCAAAATGACCCAAGACCATTGAAACAGTCTCCTATCCTTAATGGCTTCGCTTGGCCTTTTGAGCCGGGCGGCATCATAACTCCTTGGGATACTTTTGCGAAAATACAGGTACAGCACAAGAAGACTCGCCAGAATGGAAAAGAAATTAGGAACGAGCATACGGCCTGCATATTCCGCAAAGCCGATGCCGAAATAATCGGCAGATACGATATTGACCAGGTTGCTCACGACCAATGGCAAGGAAGCCGTATCGGCAATGAATCCGCTCGCCATAACAAACGGCAAAACCATTTTGTCCTCAAACTGAAGCGCCCGGACCATAGCCAGCACAATCGGCGTCATGATCAAGGCTGCGCCATCATTGGCAAACAAGGCAGCAACCGCCGATCCGAGCAGAATGATACTTATAAACATGAGCATGCCGTTGCCTCGTGCGAGCCGCGCCATATGTAACGCCGCCCACTCAAAAAAGCCGACTTCATCGAGCACCAATGAAATTAAAATAATGGCTACAAATGTCAAGGTGGCATTCCATACGATGCCGGTTACGGCGGCAACATCCGCGAAGCTCACCACGCCGAAGATCAAAGCAAGGACGGCTCCCGCACTTGCCGACCAGCCGATATTCAATCCCTTGGGCTGCCAGATGACGAACGTTAGAGTAACCAAAAAGATAAGAAACGCAGTGACAGCCATATACTCCTCCATCCTATTCGCAAACGTTTTTGAGCTGCCCGATTTTATCTTTAAACGATGGAACGAAGTCCAAAACCGCTTGAAGATAAGGCTTATGTTCGAGATTTGAGGAATAATAAATCCATTGCCCTTTGCGCGTTTCATTTACAAGCCCGGCGGCTCTTAATTTGCGCAAATGCTGGCTTGCATTGGGCTGCGACGTTTCCAACAGCTCCACGAGGTCGCAAACGCACAGGGCCCGCTCTTTCAATAAAGCAAGAATCGTTAGACGTGTCTTGTCGCCAAGCAGCTTGAAGCTGATGGCCATTTCATTGATTTGTTCCATGGAACCCCTCTCTCGCCCTGAATTAAAGAAATTACAAAATAAATATATATCAATTCAATTATATAATCAATTGATTATATAATAAAAAAAATGTAAACATCCTATAGACATGGTGAAACCCCTCTACTAATTAATAGTAGAGAGGCCCACGGTTTACGACTTGTTGTGTCCGCACAGATTTTTTATAGGCCATAATTCGCCGATACATGGTTCGATCTTTCAGTTTAAGAAAATGGGACATGGACGGAAACAGATTGGCTTCAATGATCCACGGATGGCCTTTCAGGTCCAGTCCCACATCCAATCCGTATATACGATGTTCTGGAAACAGGGCTCTTAAGCGCCTGGCCGACATTAAAGAAATTCGGTCGATCTTCGACTGCAAGCTTTGTGGAGAAAGATGTCTTATAGTAGATTTTTGAATGGCCGTCTTCACTGGAAGTAACCTTCCTTTATGACTTGTCGATATTTGGAAACAAGATTCCAAAAAGCAAGTTTCGTCAGCATTCTCGTTTCCGGCACGTAGGGGGCCAACGGTTTATATTTTTTCAAGAACCAATATTTCAGCCACTTATTTTTTGTCGCTGACATCACCCGTCTCCTCCTCCCGTTTTACAAAACCGATGCATTGGAGATAGTACTCAAGCCGTTCCAGGAACACTTCGATATCTTGATAAGCAATATCCCCCATCGTTGCGATCCTGAAAGTATTCAATCGATCTTAGTTTACCGGGGTAAATGGTGATCCCTTCGCTGTAAAAATAATCGTGCATCTCTTGAAAATGAAAGGCGGCGCAATCCGGTTCGAGGATGGAAGTGACGATTTTGGCGTGATATTTGTCGGGGACGAGGTAAGTTAAACCTAGCCGGGTGATGCCGTTAATGAGCGTGGTCCACGAATTTACATACCTTTCATAGCGTTCTTCCACGCCTTCCTGCTTTAATTCCTCAATCGCTTGTTTTAGCGCATACAGGGTCTGCACAGGCGGCGTAAACCGCATTTGCCGCTGTTCTGAAAAATACTTGTATTGGGCATAAAGATTCAAATAATAATTTCTCGGCTTCTTGTGCTTCAAGCTCTCCAATTTGTTTTTTTCCGCTACGATAAAGGAAACTCCCGCCATGCCCTGAAGATTTTTATTGGAGCTTGCGGCCAAATAACGGATATTCATTTCCTTCATTCGAATCGGAACAGCGGCAAAAGAACTCATGGCATCCACGATCATGTCGATTCGATACCGGCTGCATAATTCGCCAATGGCCTTAATATCGTTAAGCAGACCGGTGGTCGTCTCGTGATGCACGACGGCAAGATGCGAAATCGCGCGGCCGGAGGCTTGTATGAACCCTTCCAGAGCATCCAAATCAATCGCATCATCGGAAGGGCTTTTAAATTCCAAATAATGCAGCCCGTAAGCTTCCGCAATCTCACATATCCGTTTCCCGTACGCCCCATTATTGATGACGAGGACAACATCTTGTTCCGCCAGGACCGAGCTGATCATGGATTCAATCGCCGCCGTGCCGGAGCCGCCGAACAAAACCGTCGTATAATGATCCGGATCAGCGACCAATCGGGTTAGCTCTGCGGAGATATAGGCCATCAAATCGCCGAATTCCGGTTCGCGGGGACAAATATCCGGTACCACCTGCGAGAGCTTCACGCTATCGCTTGTTGTCGCTGGACCGGGATTAAGCAAGATATTCCTCTTCACAGCCCGCATCATATTCCCTCTTCCCTACTGTCCGATAAAACCCTGTTTCAAAAACCGCTGCAGTCGTTCTTTTACTTCGTAAGGCTTCATGTGGGGACGTCCAAGCTGCCCCTTGGCGTTTTTAGATATTTTCATATATAGAAAAGTCAATCCTTTGGTTTGCTTCCAATCGCTCAAGGCGGCTTCCAATTCTTCTAAATTATGAATATATAGCGACTTCGTGTAGCCGCAGGAAGCGGCAATGGACGATTGTTGTTTTCGCAGCACCTCTTCCTCGAACGTCCCTTTTCGAACGACAAAGAAAAAAGAACGGTTATTCGCGATATGCGCATCAGCCTGTACCAGTTGACGCTTGGCCTCTTCCAAATCGTTAGATAAATACTGCCATTCCACTTGCATCAAATCCAGCAGCCCGGTTGTGATTCTGCCCATCAGTTCATGCTGAGGCTCATCGGGAATACCCGGCTCCCCGCGGAGACTGACAAATCCAAGCAGCGGAATCCGGAACGGATAGGTAAGGGAGGTCAATGGGGATACGGCGTTGGTCAGACCCGAATTTTGCATGAGCACAACCGACTTCTTTCCCCCCACATAGGCACCGGATGCAATGGCGACCGCATCCCCTTCATTCGCTGCTGCAACATATTCGCATTCGTTGATGGCATAATTGATTAAATTTTTCAGAAAAGAGCACGGAACACCGCTAAACAGCTGAAATCCCAGATTTTTCATTTCCTGCCCAAATAACCTCGTGTTGATCCACGGTGTAAACCTATATCTCAAAAATTTTTGTCCCACAACTCTCAGACATCACTTGCCTATGGTGTGCCTACAAGGGAACGATATCCTCGACTGGCTTAAAACAATATGAATATGTGTTCTGATCATAGTTAACCCCCAAAAAAAAGAGCCGCCAACGGCGACCCCTTCAACGTAAACTCATTATTGATGTTAGATCCCAAAACTGCGACTAACAATCACCAACAAAATAAAAAGAACCAGAATAACACCTGTGGAAGTAAAACCACCGAAACCTCCGACGCTGCTCACCAGTCAACACTCCTTTAACATTTTTGGGTATCGGCTTGAAGCCTCCTGAGCACCCACGATTTTATTGTATTCGGGAGTGAACATATTGTTTGGACGGTTGATAGGGAGAAAATGTCATGCAATTATATAAACCCAGATTTCGTTGTGCTCGCATCCCTACCGTGTGAAAAATTGCTGCTTCGCTAATCGTTCATATTTTGCTCCTGTCCTGTAAGGATAAGTATCGATCCCATTATTTCAACCTGAGTTTTTCCAAGTCGGTTGTTGGCTCCATGAGGACCGCCCCCAGTTCGAGTTTATGAGATCAATCTATGGGGACCTATCCAGAAAAAACACGGCATTTACCTAGTGGGAAGAAATTAAGTATGCGTCAAATATGCTGAAAAGGAGCCTTCCGCTTAAAGAAGGCTCCAACTTCTAAATTGATCGTGCTTTGATGAAAAAGCGGTGAAGAGGCTTTAGCATTGACAGGAACTCAATAGCACCTCCACCAGAAAATGACTTTGAGTCGGTGTATCCTGAAATATTGCGGAGATCCATTTCCCACATTTGTTCGCTCAGAGGCACTAAAATCTTAAATACCATTATATTTCAAATTTATCTCTATCTTGCAATTTCTTCGTTATGCGTTTCCAGAGCGAGGGCGGCATTTCAAAATGGGTATTTAAAAATTTGGGAAATACTTATTACTGCTATTCTGAGCTTGTCTTTCGTTCTCTCAAGTGTGCTTCCTGCGGCAAAAGGTACTACTCAGCGGATTTCGTCATCACAGGAAATACAATCCCGTATTTGGAAATTGCACTAACTGGCGTAGAAGGGAGTTAGTGCCCGGATTATCTTGCACCTACCAAAAAAATTCGTTGCGGGGTAAGGTATCATCAAGTTTTTTTGCCACCACATCACTTCTCACTTACGTTCACTTTGCTGACTTATAGCTTATCAATTTCCACTCCGTATTTATTAAAGATGGCCTTGTATTTATTTTCGAATATGGTCCATCGCCGTTCTGTTCCATACTTTTCCTGCAAAGCCTTCAAATAATGTTTAGCCGCTGCTACATCATTGGATTGCAATAGCAAATGAAAGCTCTCTTCACCCAGATGTAAAAATGGACCTGAAGTATAATAATCAATAATGGATCTGGCACTGGTCATAGTATCATAGAAATGAATAACCTCTTCTAATCCACTTAGCAGCGTTTTTCTTAAATCATCCATATTCGTATCAGGAGTGATTGAAAATCGATCTGGAACAGACTCAACAATTTCCCCAATTCTTGCTCTGAAGTGACACTGCGCTTCTTGGGGTGCTGTCAGAATCTCTCTCGATTGTATCTGTGCCAACTCCGCTGCATAAATACCGCAGTTCACATAAAACATTACATTGTCCGCTGAATTGCCAGAGGATTTTTGGAAATTGAACATATAGATGAGGCTTTCTGTTATCTTACTGAAATTCAAAGTCTTCTTTGCGAAGCCACGCTTGGAAAGGAACGGCTTTACGTCCTGCTTAATCATATCGCTAAAGAGCTGCTGCAACATGATCCCTCCTGGAAGATTATTATAGATTTTTTTATTGCTCCTTCTAAATACATACTGCTCGCATTCCTTAAGAATATATGTTTTGTCCATATTATAGCATTTATCCGGTAGACTTCCGAAGCTGTTCAAGATAGACTGTTTCTTTGATAATGTCTGGCCAGCCTCCTTATGTGCCGTGCCATCGCTTTGAAAACATACAAATAACCTCCACCAGCATACGTTGGTGGAGGTTGTGATCGAATTTCTCGCTTCCCGGG
The DNA here is from genome assembly GCF_001399685.1 of Paenibacillus sp. A3. Lineage (GTDB taxonomy): Bacteria > Bacillota > Bacilli > Paenibacillales > NBRC-103111 > Paenibacillus_G. Next base: position 32,827 of record NZ_JTHN01000015.1, on the reverse strand, counting down.
CATCCTATTGTCATTTTTCGGGTCCCCTGATGCTCCTAAGTAACCAGGAACATCGGTTAACCCGGTTCATTGCCTGTCGTCATTATGATTCGAAGCCATCCTGGCCTCTCAAAAACTGTTCAAACATATCTAGAATGACAAGAAAATGCTCGGCTTCTCTAAATACATGATCAGCCAATAACGGATGAATAATGCTTTTTATACGACAGTCGTTTATCAAATCGCGCGCTGTCTTCTTAAAGTCGCGCAAAGATTTGACGGATACTTTATTCTGATCGACAAATTGGCTCAGCAGAGGAACCGTCTGGGATTGGGGGCGCATGGAGCTTAAATCTACGGCTTGAAAGACAAGCTGGTCAAAATCATGGCTAAATTCTCGCGCTTGCTCCACCAGCTTTCGTTCTGACGGATCAAGTAAATGACCGATAAATTTGGCATGGTCGGCCATGATTTTCAAGAAAAATACGTTTTCGTCGATAATGGCATCGGGCAGCGGTTCCAGCCTTCCGGCATTCAGCTCGGCCAACCGATTTCTAAAATAGTTTGCTTCGCGGCTTATATGATCGACCAATAGCGGGAAGTTATTGGCCCCGGGCAACTGACAGCTCAGGATTAACCCCAACACTTTTCTTTTAAAAGCCCAAATATAGCTAACCGCCGTGTAAACTTCCTCATTAAATTGACTAATCGTCTGCGGATCTGTATTCGCTTCATAAGCGTGCGATCTTAGTTCAATTTGTTCAAATACCGCAAAAAATTGATTGGCTTCATAAATCAACTGAGTATCTTCACATCTGAACCCCAGCCTGAGAAACAAGGAATGTTCCTTCATAATACGGGACCAGAACCTTATTTCTTCTAGCGAACGAACAACGAACAGATCCGACATGGGCATTCCTCCCGGCACTTAATTGCTTCTATAATAATGCCTATGCGGTCGATTCGTTTTTAAGATCAATTATTTACCGGATTCCGTCCATCCGATCGTACACATTAAGTCAATATCCGCTCCGCAGCGTAATGCTTCAGAACCGGTTCGATCGATCCGTATTGATCGATGTCCACAAACGTAAGCTCGCAGCCGTGCCGATGAAACCAGTATTCCTCAATCCCGTTCCCGGGCGCAATGCATAAAACGCTCTTATCGGCCAATTCATACTTTTCAATCAATTGCTCCATCGCTTCTTGAACGATCTGAATTCCGGTTCGGCATTCATACTACTGAAAAATTCCTCCGCTTGAATCTCGTATTTATTCAACGCCGGCCTCCCTTCATTACTTATGATTTACTTTTTAACCATTCTATGAATCAATTTCCAACTCGTGCGAAAGATGAACGCATGCCAGGTAGCACTGGCTATTGCTGGGACATACATTATATTGTACGGCCAATGAGAGAAATGAAAGGAAGGGAAGCTAAAACCATGTACAGCGAGATTCATATAAATGACCATATGCTGCTGCGGTACGGCTATACGGATGATTTGTTTACCGCCTTTCAATCGCTCGTCTATGAAGGAATCGAACTTCCATTGCTCATGCTTGGTGCTTATTACTACCATATAAGAGAAACGGTAGACACCCATTTGCAGCAGCCCGATATCGTAGCGCAGCAGCGGATGAACAGACAAGTGCAGTACATGCACGAGTATTACGACCGGCTGCAGCACATGCCCGAGACGGTTAGCGACTATTCACTGGACCCGAAGCGCGATGCCATTGCCTTCTGCGGCCAATTTCTCGATACGGCGCTCAAGGTGTTCCCCGATCGAAAAGCGCTGGTCCTCATCAGCAACGGCCACGACCAGGCCGCCGTTCAAGGCAAAACGCTCCCCCCCGGATTTACACCTTTCTATTTCCAGAAAGCTTATGTCGAGGAGATTCGTCAATTTAAGTTCTGCCAACCCGTATGGCTTCAGGTTCACGACCTGGTATCAAAGCATAAGGACCATCCGGTATTCGGAAGTGAAAAATTCGGGAACTGGCTCTACGCCCAGGCGAGAGATGCCATATGCTTAATCAACGTCGGTGAACGCATTATACGGGAGCATCCCGTCGGCCTCTTTCTCGATCACTCGGAGCTGATTTACCCTGGCAATGTCCTTTCGCTGCTTGCTTTAAAATACAAGCTTCCATTTATTCAGGTGCAAAGCAGACTCTTGAGCGATGTAAATATTATCCCGTCCCGCGCCTCCCGTTACGCCGTATACGGCCCGCACACCAGAAACTGGATGACGAAGATTGGGATCTCCCCCGATAAAATCGCATGCATCGGCAGCTTGCGCTTCGAAGATATACCGGGGGGAGATCTGAAGACGAAACAAGACTTGCTGAACGATCTGGGCATACCGGATGCTCGCTGGATCGTAGCTTTTACAAGCTCGCCTTATTCCGTGGAAACCAACGAACAGATCATGCGCTGGTTTTCTCAAGCCGGACAAGAGTTGCCGGTGCTGGTGGTGATTAAGATACATCCGGATGACCGTTATCCTTATCATGAACATTCAGACTCTCATATCCGGCTGATGCCGGACGGGTATTCGCTGCAGGATTTGCTGCATGCGAGCGATTGTGCGGCTACGGTCGTATCGGAAACGGCCTTGGTGGCGGCGATGCTGGAGAAGCCTTTACTTGTTCTTCAGCCCTCCATAAGCTACCACTACATCCTTCATAACAACAGCTATCCGAAGCATTTGGCCAAAGCCCATGCCGGAGCTGTCGTTCATTCCGCAGACGATTTGCGGCAATGCTTGACCGGCCTGATGCACGATGACAAGACCAGAAAGAGGCTTGCCATCCAGGCGAAACGCTTCCTGCGGCAATCATTGACGGTCAAGCAGCCGAAACCTTCGCAGCGCCTTTACCGCTTAGTGCGGGAATGGATGGGAACGAAATGGACCGACGGCGAATAGTTCGCTCACGCGAAATCCTTTTCGCTTAGAAGCTCGTCGCAGCCGATCGTTCTGGATGCCGTTCTCCCGATAATGTGCTTCATCAACGAGGGAGACAGACCCGTTCCGGGCCGCTTCGCATCCAGATCGTCGGCTTCGATCATTTTCCCGGCGGGAATGTCCCTTGACGCCACGATGCTTCTGCGAAAGATGCGCCGGTTATCCTGCTCCTCCGCGCTGAGCTGCCGCTCATAATTGCCCAATGCCGCTTTAATACGCCGGGCGCCGTCTACAATCTCCTTCATCTGCTCCGGGGTGGCGGACACTTTATGGTCCCAGCCGGGCAAGCTCTGATCCAGCGTAAAGTGCTTCTCAATCACGCATGCGCCTTTGGCGACCGCGGCAAGCGGAATGGCGGTCCCCAGCGTATGGTCGGAGAAGCCTGTCGGATAGCCGAACCGTTCGCGCAGCGAGTCGATATTGTTTAAATTGACATACTCGTCCTTCGGCGGGTATACCGATACGCAATGCAGCAGCACTATTCTTGTATTTCCGGTTTCTTCCACGGCCTGGACGGCTTCGCGAATTTCCTCTTCCGTTCCCATACCGGTCGACATGACCAGAGGAAGACCTGTACTGCCGGCGTGCTGCAGCAGGGGAAGATTGGTCACTTCCGTGGAGGAAAGTTTGAGAAACGGCACTCCGATCCGCACAAGCAAATCGACTTCGCTGCGGGAAAACGGAGTGCACGCAAAATCTATCCCGATATGATCGCACAGGCTCTTCATCGCCCGAAGCTTCTCTTCCGTCATGCTGTATTGGTCCAGCGTGCGTTCCAGCTCCGGATCATAGCCTGACTTGACCATCAGGCTCGTTTTCGTCCAGGATTGGAACTTCACGCAATCGCAACCGGCTTCCTTCGCCTGCTCGACCATTCGTTCGGCGAGAGCCATGTCACCGTTATGATTGGCGGCAATTTCCGCAATGATATACGGCTGTTCCGCTTGTTGGGACAGACGATTCCATAGGTTCATCCTACATAACTCTCCTGTCGTTTAATTTGATGACCGTTTAATAATCCGCGCGGGTACGCCGACCGCGACGCTATGGTCGGGAATATTGTCGATGCTGCAGTGACATTGGCATGCCCCCCGGCCCCGATAATTCCAATCATCGCGCTTGCTCCTTTCCACTTGACTGAAGCAGCCGCCGGACAAGCTCGTAAACGGCTGCCCCGGGCGACGGCTCCCCGCCGGTTAACGTCTTCCGCAGAAACGACCGGCCTTTATCCAGCAACGCGCTGCGAAACGATTCGTCTTCCAGCCATGTCCGCAAGCACGCGGTCAGCCCGCTTCCGGAAGTTACGATTTCCCCCGCTTCCGCCTTCGCCAAATGCCGCACATAGCCGTTATAGTTCAAATGGTAATCGTACGCCATATCCGGCTGCAGCACGATAACTCCTTTTTCCGCCATCGCCGCTTCGACCGCCGTCGTTGACGATATGGTCAGCACCAGATCGGCCGCATACAGGATCTCATCTAAATGAAAAAAGGGCGGAGCGATTGCCAGACGCTCCGAAACAAACGCATCGTAGCTCAACCGATCGTCGGGATGCGGCTTGATCATCGCGTAAACCGGCAGACTCCGCACGGTCTCCTGCAGCCATGCAGCGACGCTATAGTTGACAGAGGCGTCATACTGCTCCGTCATCAATACGAGGATCGGCGCGCCCGCTTCCCATCCACAGCAAGCAAGCAGGTCGTCGCGGGTATGAACGACCGGCCTGCGGCTCAGCTCCAGTCTGACGCTGCCGGTTTCCGTGATGGCCGCAGGAGGAATCCCTCGGCGAATCAGCCATTCTCTCATATGCCGGCCCCAGACGGCATAATGGCTCGCCCGGGCCGGCACCATGGAAGCGTCGCTGGATAAATGATGCTGCACATGAAGAAACGGCAGGCCGTGAATGCGGGCGAGCAGCGAAAGAATGCTTTGCCGGGGCGGCAGCTCCGTATGCTCGACGATCAGCTTGATCGGCCGGGTACGGAGCAGTTCGTGCAGCGCATCGATCAATTCCACGATAAATGGAATTTCCTCGTGCATCCAGCGGCGAAACGCCCCCCGGGCGAGCACCTCATGCTGTCCCGCTTGCCGGCGGAAAGCGGTGTGCAGCCGATCGAACGACCGCAGCAGCTCTTTGGTCTCTTTTCGCACCCGCTTGGAGGTGCTACCGAACAGCAGCTTATTGCCCAGCGGATAGACCTCAAACTGCGCGGGCAGCTTTTTGTTTTTCAAATATCTGCGCTCGTACAAATAGTGGGAAAGCAAAATGACTTTGTGCGGGGTTAAATGCCGCAATGCAAAATCGACGTAATTGCCGCACAGCAATACCGTATCGCGGCCCGACTCAGCCCCGAAGCTTCCCACTTGCCCGGGGAGACGCCGCAATCGCGTCTGGACATCGGACATGGAGTGCATGTTCCACAAGCTGCTTTTTTCTCGAACGTAAGCTTTGTCCGTTCTTCGCCGGTCGACCGTATCGCGGATGAAATGATGATACGGACGTATCAGCGCCAAGGGCAGCTCGATTCCATGCATCCGAAGCGGAGCGAAAGCTTCGAAGAAGTCCAGCGTGTAGCCGTAACGCAGAAGCAAATGCGGGTTCCATTCCTCTCCGCCATACATCGGTTCCGCCTCCTGTCTTGATGAGTACTTTCCTTTCCAATGAGAGAACTAGCAGCTTTCCCCATTCTCCAAATCGCGGATCAAGCGAATCAACAGCCTTCTATTTCTTCGAATGCTTCTTCTTAATAACCGAAGTTGGCGAAGCAGCCTGCGTTGTCTCTGATTCATACCGGTACCCCCCGTTTATTTTTGATTTTCAATCGTATTCGTGTACGAATCGACCAATATTCGCAAATTTTTAACGAGCTTAATGTCCCGGTTGGTGATGATTCGATCTTCCCTCACCTTGGCGGCAAGCAGGTTGGTCACTTCCTCCGCGACATTCAAGGTGTGAAGCTCCATGATCAAAAAATCCTTTAAGCAAATGTGGATCGTCTTCAAGTCAGCCATTCGATTCCCCTCCACGCCCGGCAATAGGCTTTCATTTGTTGATGCACGATGCGGTTCTTCAGTTCGGATATAGGCCTGACGGCATTCGTTATCCAACAGACTCTTCACCAGCTCGCCCATCCTCTGGCTCGGCGTCCGGTCATCCGTGAACACCATCTGCGTCAAAAACTGCTGTCCGGCTTGCACGACCGCTTCCCTCTCCCCTTCCCGGGAGAGCAGAGCGGCGATACAATCCACCAGCTCCCGGGCGGAATGCACCACGGGACCCGCATGCCCCCTGTCCAGAAAATACGGATAGCCATTGTAATTGATATGGTAATCGTACGGGAGCTCGGGCTGCAGCACGATGATGCCTTTCTTCAGCATGGCCCCTTCGATGGCCGTCGTCGAAGAAATGGTCGCTACACAATCCGACGCGTTCAGGATATCCTGCAGATCAAAGCCGGACGGCACCAGGTGAATGCGTTCGGAGACGAACGATTCGTATGACAGCTTGTCGCTCGGATGCGGCTTGACGATCACTTGAACGTCCGGCAGCATCCGGACCAGCTTTCTCATCCATCTCATGACGGTAAAATTGATGCTTTCCGGATAGCTTTCTGTCGTGTAGACCAGAACAAAAGGGGCCGGCTTCGCGCAGCATTCGCGGAACAGCTGCTCGCGCGTTTTTTGGATCCGTCTTTCGTTATGCTCCAGCCGCAGGCTGCCCACCTGCACGATGGAGCTTTCATCGATTCCGCGTTCGACAAGCCATTGCGCCATGCTCGGCCCCCATACCGCATAATGCGTTGCTCTCGTCGGAATCATCGAGGCGTCGCTGGTCAAATGGTTCTGCACATTGATGAACGGCAGCCCGTACGAACGCGCCTGAAGAGACAAAATGCTCCCGGGATAGATCAGCTCCGAATGATCCAGGATCACCCCGACCGGGTACTGCTTCAGCACCCCTTCCAGCAAATCAACCAAAACGATTCCTTGCCCGATATAGCTGCGCATCCATTCGGGAAATCGCGGCATGGAGAAGATTTCATGCTCTGTGGTCCCCCGTCGATCGGCCAGCGCTTCATCGATTAACGCAAACAGCTCGGTTCTGGCCTGCTGGGAAGCACTGCTGCGCAAAAACTGCTCGTGCAAGCTGTACACCTCGAACGTCGAAGGAAGAGACTTCCCCCGAAGCGCCCGAAGATCGTACGGATTCGAATGCAGCAGCAGCACCCGACGGTCGCTGAGCTCGGACAGCGCAAAATCGACGTATTGGCCGCACAGCAGAATCATGTCCCGGCTGGCGTCCTTGCCCCAGTCTTCGCGCTGTGGCGGCAGCCGCTGCAATTGCCGCTGCACGTCTTTCATCGAACGAAAGCTCCATTGTTCGCGTTTCCGCTCGACGAACGATTCGTCTTCCCGTTTCCGGTCGATGAAATCGCGGATCAAGACATGGTACGGCCGCAATAGCGTTAGCGGGAGCTCGACTCCTTTATAGACGACCTGCGAGAACCGTTCGAACAAATCGAGCGTATAGCCGTATCGAAGCAGCAAATGCGCATTGAATTCATCCCCACCGAACATGCTTTTCCCTCCTGCGACGATGTTGGGCCGTCCGTCATGCGGACATCCGCATCACGGCCGACCGTTCTCGCCAAGATGACGCCAACAGAATGCGTCTCCTTTACGGACCGGCTGCTGCAGCGTCTTGCCCAGCAAGTGAACAATATCTCTTTGATCCATATCGCCCTGCGTTTGCGTCCGCTTGTATTTGACATGCTGCTCCGTGAGGAGGGTTCCTTGCGGAAGATCCTGGCCTGCAACGAGGCACTTGCGTACGGCGGAGAAATACGCCCGCTCCTCCGTGCCGATATTCATAACCGCAGAGCCGGTCATGCGCGAGACGAGCTCCAACTGCCCTCGCAGCTCGGCAAATGCGTCCGGCTCCAGGGCCGCCTCGTCATCCTCCCGCTTGACGGACAGGTCGAGCGTCACATGCTGCTCGAACAAGCGCGCGCCGAGACCGTAAGCCGTCGCGAAGGCCAGATAACGGCCGAGCTCTTCCCGGCTAGCCGTATGGTCCGCATAGCCGACCGGGCATTGAAACTTCGCTTCATATAAAGGCAGCTTCTGCAAATGCACGTGCTCCAGGGGCGTCGGATATTCCTGGATGCCGTACATCATCATGAGATTCCGCTTGTCGCCGAGCAGTTTCAGCATGTACTCGATCTCCGGAAAAGAGATCCCGCCGATCCCGACGAAAAGCGGCTGCCGCGCTTGCGCAAGCCCCTTGAGCATATACGTGTCGTTGATGCTGGTCGCATGGATGGCGATAGCCTCTGCATTTTCTTCGATGAGAAATTCCAGCGAAGGCAGTTCGTCGGCCAGCCCGACGATTTCCATGCCATGCTTGCGGCAGCGCGCAAACAGCTCCCGCCATTGTTCGCGGGTGAACAGCCACTTCTGTAATTCCTTATACAGCGGATGCTCCGGAACCATGTATTCGTCCGGGTTCAGCATAATATGGAACTTGACCGCGTCCGCTCCCTTGTCTGCCAGCGCATCAATCAAACGCAGCAAGTAATCGTATTCCCCTTGGTGAACGTAGGCGGGCTCCGCAATCCAATACATCGATGTCTTCGTCCCATTCCGCAATTGCTCCAATAGGTCAATTAATCGCGCCATCAGCGATTCCTCCGTTGTTTGAGATAATTGCCTTCCTTGATCGCGGCGAACAGTTCCCTATTCTTCGCATAACGCTCGTTGATATCCTCAATGACCGCATCGGGCGGCTTCAGCTGCTGCACATGACGGTTGACGAACAGCTCCGCAGGCATCCGGTCGGCCGCAGCCAGCAGCGATCGGTAGCTCATCCCTGCCTGCGGGCACAAATGGTCCGCCAAGGAACGTAAAAAAGCGAGATCGTCCGCCGTATCCAAAGTAAGCCGGATGTCCCGGGCTTCCCCCGCCTCCGCTTGAAACAAGTGAACGTCAAACAGGTCCGGGCGGTTCAACCAATAGCCCCATATCTCGGTGTCGGTGCGATGCTTGAATTCGATCACCGTCTTCAGCGCCTCATAACGAATCCCGTATAAGCCTGCGCCGATCGGGAGCCCTTCGACCGCCATATAGTCCGGGGTCGTCAGCCTAGCCTGATTCGCAAGCCGGTTGGCGTATTCGACCGAGAAGAACGGATCGTCCGCCGTAATGGACAGCACATAATCCAGACTAAAAAAAGTCGCCGCATCGTACAGCCGCCGCAGCACGTCCTCCGGATCGCCCGTAAAGTAATAAATGCCATGCTTGAAAGCCGTCTCCGCAAGAAGCGCGTCCTGCGGATGCGGGGAGGTGCACAGGATGACCTGATCGACGAACGAAACGGCCTTGCACCTTTCGATCACCCGATCGATCACCCGTTTGCCCCCGATTTCGTACAAAAGCTTAAGCGGAAGCCGCGTCGATTTATTTCGGGCCGTGATCAGCATGCCGATTTTCATGGTTCCACCGCCTTCAGCTTAACTTTCCGCGCTCGAATTGCTCGAGCCATTCCAACAAAGCCAAATCCTGCTCATAATCGTGAGGGAACGGCTTCCCGCCTGCGATAGCTTCCAGGAAGGCCCTCATTTCATTCACATACATATCCTCATACTGGAACGGCCTGCTGCCGCTCAGGACCGGAATCCGCCTAGTCGTTCGCCGTGTCCCGTCGTATACCTCTACCGCCGAATCGAAGAAATTCCACTGGATCGTCCCTTGCTCCCCAAGCAGGGAGAAGGCTCTCGTCGCTTTGCGCGACACGACATCGACCGTGACTTGACCCGAGGTGCCGTCTGCGAATTCCATGACCATCTGGTACACGTCGTCGATATCGGTCTCCAGCGTGGTCACTTTTCGTTTCAGGGAAAAGCCGCCCCGGACCGGCCCGAACAGCGAAGTGAGCCAGACCCATTCGAAAGGCACGATTTCCCGGCAGCCCCCCGTCTCCTTGCGCGAGACATAGAACGTGCGATAATCTTCGTGGGGATGCCAATCGGGCAAGTATTGCCCGGAATGGTACATAAAGAAGCAGTTTCCGCCTGCCGCCTTGTCGTTGACAAGCTCGGAGAGCAAAGCCACTGCGGGATGAAACCGCATCGTACAGGAGGGGGCGGCGACAAGTCCGGGCTTCTCCCGCAGCTTGGAAACCAGCTCCGGAATGCCGTCCTTCGTCACGCTCGCCTCCGTAAAGAACGGGAGCCCCAAATCCGCAGCCAGATGCGCATAGGGCATGTGCTGATCGGGAGGCGTGGAAATGATGAGCGCACGCGGTTCAAGCTGCAGCGCCCGTTCGACCGAGTCGAACGTTTCGATGCCGAATTTCGCTTCCGCTTCCGAGCGTCTGTCCGGACGGGGATCTAAGCCAATGACACGTTGTCCCGACAGAGCGAGCAAATCCCGCACTCTTCGTTTCCCCATCGACCCAAGACCAATAACTAAGAACATGCGAATCGCTTCCTTTTAATTAAATTTACGAAAGACCGGTTTCACCGCCGGGCCGACCAATACGGATTGCGCCCCTTGCTCCAGCGCCTTCTTGTATGCCTTGCAGGTTTGATCCAACGCTTCGAGGGTCTTCGCCACTTCGCTTCCGCCATGCGAGTAGCTGATCGAGACATAAGGTATAAGCACGCCCTCCCGAATCATTTCCTGAAGAAAAATGGTGCGGAAAGCGAAGGACGAATTCTCCTGCTCATCCTTGCAGATAATGACCGGACTGTTGGGATAGCCCCCGATTTGCAAGTAACGCTCAAGCCCGTGAATGGCTGTCACTTGCCGCCAACCGGCCATCAGCTCCTTCCCGGTACGCTCGATATGGTCGATGACGTCTTTCTCCCGGAACTCCAGCACCGTTTCTTGGACGGCAGCGAGGGCATGCGTCTCCGCCGCGTTGGTCGCCGATATCAGGAAAGTACGGACGTACGGATGATCGAGTCCGCCCAGTTCCATGATTTCCCGCTTCCCGGCCAGCACCGCGCAGGAAAATCCGTTGCCGATCGCTTTGCCGAACGTCGACAGGTCCGGTTCGACGCCGAACGCCGTTTGCGCCCCGGGCAGTCCGAACCGGAAGCCCGTGATCATTTCGTCAAAGACAAGCACCGCACCGTGCTTTTGCGTAAGCTGACGAACCCGCTGCAAAAAGTCGGCGGCGGGACGCTCGCCGGTCACCGGCTCCATAATCACGGCCGCGATATCGTCAGGGTACTGCTCGAAAATACGTTCCAGGCTTGCAATATCGTTGTAGTGAAAAGGAACCGACAGCTCCGACAGTTGATCCGGGATGCCGTTATCGCATGGGGTCGTACCGATAAACCAATCGTCAAAGCTGAAGAAGGGGTGCTCCTTGCAATAAGCGACCCGCTTGCGTCCGGTGTAGGCCCGGCTGAGCCGGATCGCCGCCGTCGTCACGTCCGAGCCGTTCTTGGCGAACTTCACCATATCCGCAGACGGAATCATATCCGTCAACAGCTCTGCCACCTCGATCTCGATCGGAGACGGTCTGGTGAAATTGCTGCCGCGACGCACATGCTCCATCACCTTCCGGGTCACGCGGGGATAATCATAGCCCAGCGAAACGGAACGCAAACCCATGCCCCAATCCAGAAACGTGTTATGATCGACGTCCGTCACCCAAGCGCCGCTGCCGGATTGAATAAAGCCGGGAGCGAGCTGCGGAAACTGATCCGCTCCTTTGCTGTACGTGTGGCATCCTGCCGGAATGAGGCGGGCAGCTTTCTTGGCCAGATCTGCCGATCTCCGAAAACGTTCGGCCTTCATTCCGATCCACCGCCACGACGAACCCGATATTTTTGATGCTCTTGAGCGACAATGCTTTTTAACTCGTCTTTCGTAATGTGAGCGCCTTGATTCGAGCGGTAGGTATGGATCAACGCCGGATTGAAATGCAGATACGTCCCGGTTGCATCGGCTTCCGTCGGCAAGACGGCATACAATTCGTCGTCCTCAAGAACCCGCTCGCGTTCGCAGTCAAAAATAAGCTCTTCGTGGAATTTTTCGCCGGGCCGCAATCCGATCGTCTGAATCCGCGGTCTGACGCCCGACTCGCCGAAATAATCACAGACGGCATCCGCCAATTCGCCGATTCGGAACGACTGCATTTTCAGAACGAACGTTTCTCCTCCTTGGCAGTAGTAAGCCGCCTTCATCATACGGTCCACCGCTTCGGGAATGGTGATGAAAAAACGCGTCATCTTGCGGTTGGTTACCGTGATCGGCTTCCCCTGGCTCACCTGATCGAGAAAAATGGGCAGAACCGAGCCCCGGCTTCCAATCACATTGCCGAACCGGATGGTGCATAGCCGGGTCTGCAGGTTTGCAGAATGGGCGTTGGCGCTGGCGAACAGCTTCTCGGCGATAAGCTTCGAAGCTCCAAGCGCGTTGTACGTATTCACCACCTTATCCGTGCTGATATTGACTACCTTCTTCACTCCGTTGCGGATGGCGGCGCGGATAACATTTTCGCTTCCTATAATGTTGGTCTTTACCGTCTCATATGGAAAGTTTTCGCATACGGAAACTTGTTTTAACGCCGCGGTGTGAAACACCATATCCATGCCCACGGTCGCGTTCTCGACACTCTCGTAGTCCCGGATATCACCCAAGCAAAACGAAACAATAGGATCATTTTCATAGCTGAGCTTCATCATATATTGCTTGCTGTCGTCTTTGCTGAACACGACAATCCGCTTTGGCCGATAGGATAGAAGCGCTTCGACAATCCCCCGACCGATGGAGCCCGTACCGCCGGTTACCAATATCGATTGGTTGGAAAAAAAAGAGTAGAGCATCTCATTAGTAGCTATCATTGACTCTCCACCTTTCTACAAACATTCATATGTTCCGGACAACCAGAGGGTCATGGACAACGGTTGAACCTTTGAAAACTTGGTAAAAATGTGCATTTTTCGATAACTTTTTTGATAGATTGACATACACTAACATATCAATGCCAACTAGGAAGGATTGAAACGACTATGTTTGTGCCGTTAGCCCGCCCGGATCTGACCGATCTGGAAAAACAATATGTTCTCGAAGTGCTAGACTCGGGCCAGCTTAGTTTCGGAGAAAAGCTTGCTAGATTTGAGGATGCCTTCCGGCAGCAATTGCAGATCCCGCACGCCGTCGCGATGAACAGCGGAACAAGCGCTTTGCACGTGGCGGTGAAAGCGCTCGGTCTGAAATCCGGCGATGAAGTCATAACGACGCCTTACAGCTTCATCGCTTCTTCCAACTGTTTGTTGTTCGAAGGGGCCGTCCCCATCTTCGTCGATATCGACCCGCGCACGTTAAATATGGATACAAAACAAGTCGAAAGCGCCATTACCCCCCGCACGAAGGCGATTTTAGCCGTTCACGTCTTCGGCCAAACCTGTCATATGGACGAACTGATGCGAATTGCCCAAAAGCATAACCTGCATGTGATCGAAGATGCCTGTGAAGCTTTGGGGGCCGAATGGAAAGGCAAAAAGGCCGGAACGTTCGGGGATGCGGGGGTGTTCGCCTTCTATGCCAACAAGCAGGTGACGACCGGCGAAGGAGGGATTCTGGTCACGCAGCGGGAGGATATCGCAAGCTCCGCCTACAGCCTGCGCAACCAGGGCAGGGCGCCGGAGGACGGCTGGCTGGAGCATACGCAGGTCGGCTACAATTACCGGATGTCCGATCTTCAAGCTGCCGTTGGCGTCGCCCAAATGGAGCGGCTGTCCGGGCTATTGCGCAAGAGGCAGGAAAAGGCGGAGCGGTACAAAGAGCTGCTTCGGGAATACCAGGTTCCCGTGACCCTTCCCCAGGTTCTTGAGGAATGTAAAATCAGTTGGTTCGTCTTTGTCGTCATTTTGCCGGAAGGCGCCGATCAGGCCGGGGTCATCCGCTTCCTGCATGACAAGGGCATCCAGTCGAAGCCTTACTTTCCGGCCATTCATTTGCAGCCGTGCTATCGGAAGCAATTCCTCTTCGAAGCCGGCGCGTTTCCCGTGACGGAACGGATGGCTAAGCGTACGATCGCCATTCCGTTCCATACGCGGTTGACAGAGGAAGAACAACGATACGTGATCGGCCAGCTCGCCATGGCACTGCAGAAAGGATAGGTGGGAGCTTGCATACCGTTTATGTGACCGGAACCCGCGCCGATTACGGAATCATTCGCCCTGCGCTGCTGGAGCTCCGAAGCGATCCGAGATTTCAATTGGAGCTGATCGTGACGGGGATGCACCTGCATTCCGAATACGGGGAGACGATCACGGAAATTCATAAGGACGCCTTCCCCGTGATTGCTGCGCCGTCCATTCTGATGAAGGGCGATTCGCGCGAAGCGATGAGCAAATCGCTGGGGCTCGGCTTGCTTCACTTCTCCGACATTCTACAGCGAAGCAAGCCCGATGCCGTGCTGCTGCTCGGTGACCGAGGCGAAATGCTGGCTGCCGCGATTGCCGCCCATTATCAAAATATCGGCATCGTCCATCTGCACGGCGGAGAACAGAGCGGGTCCGCAGACGATGCGGTGCGGCATGCCATCAGTAAGCTGGCGCACCTTCACTTCGTCGCTTCTCTTCAAGCCAAGCGTTTTTTGCTTCAAATGGGGGAAGCGGACTGGCGCATTATCCCGATCGGCTCGATGCGCAAACGGCAAATCGAACAGGTCAAGCAATTAAATGAAGCGACGGCGCGCCTCTGGACCGAAGCCTACGGGCTGAGCTCGCCGTCGCGCAAGCTGCTGCTGTGTATCCATCCGGACTCCAAGGAGCAGCTTTCCTACGAAGAGCAAATTTCCACTGTATTGAAGGGACTTAGCCCCCATGCCGGCCATGCGATCTATGTGATTGGCCCGAACAGCGACTCGGGCGGCGACTTGTTTCGCGAGAAGCTGCTGGCTTTTGCCGGGGAGCATCCCCACATCCGCTACTTCCCATCGATTCCGGACGATCAGTTTTTATTTCTGCTGGGATACGTCGACCTGATGATCGGCAACAGCAGCAGCGCGATTATCGAAGCGCCCTTCTTTGGCCTCCCGGCCATCAACATCGGCAACCGCCAGCACGGACGGGAAGCGGCAGATAACGTCGTATCCGTCCCTTTCGACGCCGCCCGGATTGAACAAACCATCGCCACGCAATTAAGCCGGGGACGCCTGCCGGGGCTCCGCAACCCGTACGACCTTACGGCTCAGCCGGAGAAGGAATTGGCCGAGCAGCTCGCGCGTCTTCATACGCTACCCGGCGTTTGGAATAAGTTGAATTAGGGGATTAAGAGGAGATAAAAATGGGCCAGCCAGGGGTTTCTGGTTGGCCTATTTTTACGAAAAGAGATTAAAGGGATTTTCTCCAATTTATTGCTTAGCAAATCCTTTGTTTAATGCTTGTGTTTGATTCATTTGAATGTTGAGTTTAAAATCGATTCTGAATTTCTTCCTAGCCCATGCTTCAAACTTTAGTTGCCTACTCCATGATGATCGGAAGTATTTATAATTGACTGTTGTGCTGTGGGAACAGCCCAGAGGCTCAATAATACTAAGGCTATAGCTAAAGATAAGATTGTTTTTTTCATAGTTCAGATACTCCCTCCAAAAGGTTACGGTAAATTGCCTTTTGTTGTTCAGAAGCATATTGAATCTGTTTTGAAAATAGAGAAACACATCTTTCAAACCCGGAATAATACCGAATCTTTTGAGCTATGTATAGAGCCTGCAACAAGTCGTTGATCCCGTTGACCAACTGAACTTTTTTAAAACTATAACTAGCTTTTTCATACCAAAAATGAAACAATTGAGTACCGGTAATAGAGGTGATGGAAGAATCCATAATTGAAATCTTTTGACACAAATCATCTAGTATTGTATCGACAGAAAAGCCATATTTATTCGCTGACTCAACCAGATTTAACGCACCAGGAAGAAGTTCGTTAGGATTTTCCTCTAAATAATTTAGGTATTCAGGGATTATAGTTTGATTTCCGGTTTTCAATTCCAACGAATACATATTCGCTTTTCCCCAAATACGGAATTTTTCAACCTCCTTGCGACCGACTTCGTCAAGAAATTCGAACCATCCGAGATCGGAATATTCCAATACATAGCCTTTTGCCTCTTCACATCGATCTTGCATGGTCAAAGCAATTCCTTTCAAAAGGTAACCTTGTCCATAGTACACTACCAGAGGTCTTTTCGTTTGTAAAAAACTTGGGTATTTTGTTTTATCTTCTATATGTTTATCGTAAATGCTTTTTGCCAACACTCTTAATTCGTCCGCGTAACTTTCGACTTTTTCCCAGTTTCCCATCGTGTAGTAGACATTAGCCATTTGTAGTAAAGCATCCAGCTTTATATCGTCCGGCAAGTATGTGTAGTGAGATTCGAAGCGAAGCAAGGCTTCCTTATTTTCTTCTGATCCAATGCCGATAAGAGCCTGGAATAAACGGAATTGACTTAAGATGTATTGCTGATTTTGAACATCTTGCTCGTTTTCAATCACATAACGATATAAGGGAACCGCTTCTGTCTTTTTCCCAGCATGAAAAAGATGCTCTGCCATGGAAAAGTAATGGGAAAGACCTGCTTCCGATTCCGACCAGCTAACATCAGGGTTTAGATCCACTTCTCTTACCTCCCATAATAGTTATATTTTAACAATAAAGAAAATGAAAAACAATGCTTTTTATCGTATATTGTTAAGAAAGTAGTCGAGTTGACCATTTAGGGATCATAAAAAATCGAAATTTGATGTTGGTGAGATAACAGGCTAGGGGTAATTTATTTCCTGTTTTGGAAGGGTTGTAAAGTCCAAAGGATTATTAACTGGCTGTCGGACAAGTAGAGCGAGCGTCGGGACAAATGTGAGAAAAATGCCGCCTAAAACAGCGCAGCATTCTAAAAGAATTACTCTTTCGTTATTTCATTTTTATTTGTAAGTTAATAACGCGGTGAAGAGTGACTCTCTACCGGGGCCCGGTAATATTAAACTATCCCTCCACCTTAATCCGAATAACATAAGCCACACCTCCTTCATCCCATGTGGCATTGTAATTATAGGTGTATGTTCCTGGTTTATCAGGTACGGTAATACCTGTGCTGTAATCCTCGATAGTTTTACTTTCGGTAATGTCCTCTCCGAAAATCTCGTGTACGTTACCGTATTTTTTAGGAGGTGGGTTAAAGGAGATTTTTAACTTTGACTTGGCAGGCACAGTAACGGTATCATACTGGGTTCCTACTGCGGAAGACTTGCCGTACTCAGTCTTTAAGCCCCAGGCATAACTGAAAATCTTGGCCTCGTATGATTGTTCTTTTCCGACGATGTTGAAACTTGATTGGGGCAACGGTTTGGAAGTAAAGGCGCTGCAACCTGAAGTAAGAGTAAGAATCATAAGGAGTATCATGGAAAATATCTCGTAGTGGGTAATAAGTTTTTTCATTATGTAAATCCCTCCCGTTGTTTCTGAGATATAAAAAGGGGAGTGCTCAGGAACAACCTGAACAAAACCCCTTTACTTTTACAACTATAAAATTTTTTTAGTTAAAATACAACAATAATAAGCTACGGCCTGTAGTTGTCAGGGAGAAATACAATCATTTCGCCGTTATCAATTTTTTGCGAAACTCTGTTGATAAGGTCTTGGTCAGAAGTCCAGAAAATACTATCAGTTAAAATACTCCAAGTGTCCCGTCCTTTTTGGTTGTTGTGTAAGTCCATCCGCGTGTGTTCTCGGTTGGATACACCATCTGTGTATTCATTAAAATAAGCTTCCGACTTCTGCTCATGTGCGGTAGCCCAAGCGTCGGCACTCATCTTACTAATATATTTACACATAAGCGCGTTCCAAATAGCGTGCCTGAAAGCATCTTTTTTTGTACCATTTCCATGCATGTAGCCGTACTTACCATTATCTGAATAGATAACGGCTTTCTTGCGGCATTCGTTAACAACCAATGCTGCCGCAGGAGACGTAACAGCGAGCGCCTGTTCTGCTAGTGTCAATTCATTCCACTGTTTGATAATCTCGTAGTCGGATAAAGCACTGGGAGCTACTTTCTGGCCATCAAAATGGTCTTGCCTCAATTTCTCGGAGACTTCAGCAACACTAGCAGTTGGCGCTGATTTTTTAATGAGTTCAATTTTCTTGTACAGCCTAGCGTCTTCAGCAGTGATATTGAGGTCTTTATATCTAGGATCCGCCATGACTTGATCGACAGTGAGATCGAATTTAACCTCAGCTTGGGAAGCTACAGGAGCTGCTTGACCCTCGGCAGCGGAAGCAGCAGGAACGACAGAGCATGCAATTGCCCCTGCAATAATAGTATTCGCGGAAAATTTAAACAATTTTCTCAAAATAGGTCCTCCTCGGAAATCGTCTTTTCAAAGAGTTATATTGAAAGCTGGTCAGCATTTTAAATGATTTAATTTACAATTTATCTACCAATTAACGGTATATAAATTTATACATATTTTAACACGTGTCTTTGGCCGTATATTTTAGTGACATTATCCGTTCTAATTCGCTATCAAGAAGATAATCTGGTATTCGCACTACGAAGCTCATTTGACCTATACGGGAAAAGGCCTAAAGTTGTCTAAAGGGGTAAGCGTCAATCTTACTGTTCCTTCAAGTTCTTCATCGCCGGTACCACCGTTCGGAACGGCTTTATTTTGTGCTGGACAATTTCAGCATCCATAAAATCATGAAAATAAGAGAGTTTGCGACAGATCTTGTTTTTACGCCAACTTATTCGTCATAGCTGAATCGCATCAAGTGCCACTTTGCTCTATCGGAACCACGATGAATTAGCTGATTGCCATTCAGAGATATCTTCGTTGGCGTAATAAGAACGCAAAATCCAAAGAGCTACTGCGCCTTCAAAAACGGGTTAAGGTAGCCTGATGAGACACTAGTTGGATCTGTGCTTAGTTCATAATTCTCAGAAAATCGTTGATAACGATATATCGATTGGCTTAAGCGGACCACCTCCTCGTTTGGAAACGACCTTTTTTCCTAAACCAACTTCACGAGCTGCCGTTTCATCCTGTTAATCCTTCTTACTGCTCATTGCTTCAAATCTCTCACCTCCTTGTTCAGTTGAAGTATAAGATCACTTCACCAAAAACAAGAAAATGAGATTTTTAAAGAATTTTGGTATACCATAAATTTGCATTTAATTGATTAATATGTAATATTTTTGATAGCGTATATTTTCAAAGAGGGTGGTTCTGATGGAACAATTTGCTGCCATTCGCTGTTTGCGTTCCGAAATCGATGAACAAATGAAAAAATACGGCTATTCCCTTACTAAAATAAGCAAACTGACAGGGACTCATCTCGGATATCTGAGTGAGACTCTAAACCGCAGACCTCCACGCCCCATAACGATAAATCTACTTGACACCCTGGCAAAAGCTTTTCATCACCCTCCCGGATGGCTCTACGAATTATATCTTGGAGAATGCTTTTCGGCTGAAAAGGTATCACGTCCTCGCATGATTCCATTCCTTACTCGATGCGCGGAACTGGAGCGATTTGATCTCATAGCTTCAACTGCTTCGAAATTACTTGAACACCCCAAAAATATAGAAATTCTCTTTTACGTAGCGGAACAGCTTTTTGAAAAAGGGCTACAAAGCGAATCCGCTCACTTTTACCGCCTTGTCATCGAGAACGAAAGAGACAGCTTTCATGACCGATTCACGATAAGCCAATATCGTTTGTTCCGCGCTTTACTTGGGACGAATGCAGAGGAAAATAAAGAAGTGGTTATCCGCTTTGAGCTATATTACAATCGCTTAGCTGAAGATTTTCAGTTAGATGCTTTGTTGCAAATAACCAATGTTTATTACACGTTGGAAAACTGGAAAAAAGTCGAAAGATATGCAGATGAATTAAGAGAATTGGCGGGCAAAGTATATCAAGATCAGCTAAGAAAGCGATATAGTACAAAAGCTTTCGAACCTTTAAAAACGGAACGGCATTTAGTGGTATATTACGGGCAAGGATTTCTTTTAAAGGGGATTGCCCTAACCATGCAAGAGCAGTATGAAGAAGCAAAAAAATATGTTTCGGTATATTCTGACCTCGGATGGTTTGAGTTTCTTGATGAGATTGGAAAAAAAGAGGTTGAGAAGTTTCGCGTTTGGGGAAAAGGAAATATGTATTCACTGCAACTTAAAATCGGAAATCCAAAAGTCCTCTCTGAGTATGTAGATTTTTTAGAAGCACATCCTATAGATTTTCTTCCCGGTGCCCTAAATATCCTAGAGTCAGCGAATAAACACGATTTTCCTGTTGACTCAGTACTGGAAAGACTTTGTAAACAACTTCCACCCTCACGTTCTGCTTCGACCCCGGTCTTCGAA
Source organism: Paenibacillus sp. A3 (assembly GCF_001399685.1). Lineage (GTDB taxonomy): Bacteria > Bacillota > Bacilli > Paenibacillales > NBRC-103111 > Paenibacillus_G. The sequence continues at coordinate 12,489 of NZ_JTHN01000015.1, read as the reverse complement.
ACGCAACTATTCTACTTTTGGCGTGAAAAGGCCATTTACAATTTTAAAAATGGAAGAAGAAGCTGTGGCATCAAGGATCTTCTTTCCGCCTTGTATTTAGCCGAAAAAATGGAATATTCTTCAGGGCTAAGAAAAATGATTCTACTCATGTTGTATGAAGTCGACGGCGCGAATGAACAACAAGGAATTCAAAAAATGCTGAAAGAAATGAGGATCGAAAACTAGTTCAGCTCTCCAATTTCTTCTCCTATGTAACGTTATGGCACAAAAAAAGGACCTAGTGTCAGGTCCTCAGAGGGCTGGTCATCCCAATATCCGTCACATTGGTTGCCTACAGCATCCGTAGCTCCAGTAGCAGTAGTAGTGCGGTGCCCGCAAAATCTGTCCGCACTCGGGGCAATTTGCTTCTTGGCGTGGATTAACGCGAATGACAGCCACATCCTTCAGATTGAAGATCGATTGCACGGCCTCCCGCCCATGCTCGCTGATTCCCTGCTGCATGAACTCATATGCGCCGTACATGCGCCCACACTGACATTCAATACGGTTGGAGTAGGCAAGTCTGGTTTCCTCGATCCCCAAATCGGACTGGATTCGAGCCTTTTCTTCGTACGACACCGGCTCAAGTCCCGTGTCCCTGATCATCCGGGGAGTCCAATACCACGAGTTGACTGCGGTGAACTGAGCACGGGTGAGGTAGAAGGTCGCGGTCCTGCCTGCCATCACAGCTTCCTGTACTGCGGCCACGACAATGCCATCCTCCGCCACCATCACGGCCTTGCCGCTGCTAACGACTGACTCAATGTCAGCCAGCGAGAACTTGTACACATCTCATCCCTCCAGAGAAAAAATCGAGAGGAGAGTTACCGTGGCGCGAATCGGTTCAACAAATACCAAGCAATTCCCCTCAGATGCATTATTGGACTTGATAAGCACCCGTATACCATTTATTCTTGAACTAATCGAATTTTAATGAAAAAAGAAAGATAGAGGAGGTGCCATGGATGATGAAGCAACTCCTAAGTTAATTGGTTCTCGTTTGGCATTACAATATTGATTAACTCCTCCAAATCGTCGATTACAGCATCAGCATCAACAACAGGTTCAAACTGGCGACTTCGTTTCCAAACCGCCTTCATCCCAACGGCACGGCTGGCTCGTATATCATTGTCAGGATGATCTCCAACGAAAAGAGCGTTTTCTGCAGCTACACCAAGTCGATCTAAAGCAAGATTAAAGATAGCCTTGTCGGGTTTCCGTAACCCTTCCCATTCCGATATCAATACCTCATCGAATAAATGTTCGATTTGCAAAGCCTTCAAATTGTCATACATGCCCGTGATGATCAAGTTCGATAAAACGTTGGACAAAGATTTCTTTCTCTACAACCTGGAATTCCGGATAACGATGGTACTGGTCCCGCACAAATAATAATAGGGATGAGTCACGATCTAACAATGTCCCATCCAGATCAAAGAGAACCGCATCGATTGACAAGACAACCACTCCTTTTCACCTAAAAATCAAAGTCGCCCCGCCAGATTGCATATCCGGTAATCGATGAAAACTAGTTATTTTTCAAATTTTGGGTCCTCTTCGTATTTTACCATTAAATGACTCGTTAGTTTTCACCCTCAACCAGCTGCTTGCCATGAAAAAAATAGTCCTGCCCAGCGAACTGGTCCAGGACTATTCTTTAGGCGCTGCGTATGATTCCTTTTAAAAAGCGTCAAAGACTTGAAACGATCTCTAGCAGCGTGGAACTAATATATCTCACATCGGCTTCAGTTAACGTGCCGTAGCTCGGGAGATTGATGCCTTGAGCGGCAATCCGGCCAGCCACCGGAAATTCCGACGCGGATTGAAGCTTCTCGTAAGGCGGCAGCACGTGCATCGGATAAAAGAACGGCCGGCTCTCGATCCCTTGGAGCTGGAGCCGACGGATGACTTCATCGCGCTCGGCCTCCGAGCCTTCGCGCAGCACGACGCTGAACAGCCAATAGACGTTCTTCGCCCAATCCTGCTGGACAGGCAGTGCAAGAGCGCTGCAATTCCGCAGATGCTTGGTATAGTGATCTGCGATCCGCAGTCTCTGCGCGATATGCCATTCCGCGTTCTGCAACTGAGCACAACCGATGGCCGCTTGAATGTTGGTCATCCGGTAATTGTACCCAATGACGGTGTGGAAATAACGTCGTTGCGGGTCCATCCCCTGTCCCCGAAGCAGCCGGGCCCGCTCCGCAAGCGCAGCGTCGTTCGTCGTCAATACCCCGCCTTCGCCCGTCGTAATGATCTTGTTGCCGAACAAGCTGAAGATCGCGCTGTCCCCCAGTCCCCCAGTACGCTGTCCCTTATACTCGGCACCCAACGCTTCAGCCGCATCTTCCATGACGAATAAGCCGTACTGCTGCGCAAGCTGCCGAATCGGGTCCATGTCGGCAGGATGCCCGTAGAGATGGACTGCGACGATGCCTTTCGTTCTCGGCGTAATCCGTTCTTCAATCCGCTTCGGATCGATGTTCCAGGTCTCCGGCTCCGAATCGACGAACACCGGCTTCGCTCCGCAATAGGTGACGGCATTGGCCGTGGCGACGAATGTTAACGTAGGGATGATAATCTCGTCGCCCGGCCCCACACCGTGCGCGAGCAAAGCCAGATGCAGCGCCGTCGTTCCGTTGCTGCAGGCGATAGCGTGCTTCACCTGGCAGAAGGCGGCGAATTCTTCTTCGAAACGCTTGATATATGATCCGTTAGAGGAGATCCACGTCGAATCCAGGCAATCCATTACGTATTTCTTCTCATTGCCGTTCAAGACAGGCAGCGCAACAGGATAAAATTTATCCACATTGATTTCCTCCTTCAATGATGGTATGGTGCTAAACCACGGCATATCCATTTGTTCATCATATGCACTCCTCTTCGGAACGCCTGTACGGAAACCTATGGGAGGCGGTAGGAAGAAACGGTTTTCGTAGAGGAGGGAGGACAAGAGTTCAGAGCAATAATTACGCAGTTATCTCTAAGGCATGTACCGTGGCGGTTTCTATTGTCCACTCATATGATTTAGTATCTTACAGAAAAGGAGTGATTCACGTGGGTGAAACAGGACTGACCGGCCTGACCGGGTTGACTGGTGTAACAGGCCAAACTGGACCTACGGGACCTACCGGACCTACTGGGCCTACCGGGCCTACTGGACCTACGGGCCCTACGGGACCTACGGGGCCTACTGGACTTGCTGGACCGGCAACGGATGTGGCTGGCGTTCAAACTGCGGCTCCGCTGGGGCTTCCCGCCGGAGTTGAAACGACCCTGATTACGCTGCCCGGCGTTACATTTACAGCGCTTAACGATACGGCGCAAGTGAATGGCAACTTTAGCATCGCAACAACGGCTCTCGTCGCATTTAACACTCTGTACACCGTGAACTTGTACAGGGACTTCGGCACAGTAGACCAAACTTTGCTGGCGACGGTATCGATTACCGCAAGCTTGGACGCCGTATCGGCCCTTTTAGGCCCGAGTCATGTCACCGGAAGCATCCTCTTTACAGATACTCCTGCGCTCGGTACACATTCCTATACACTTCGAGTGACCCCTACCACGCTTCTCGGCGTCGGGGTTACGATGACTGCAAACTACAGAGCACTGAGCGCCGTAGTCGGCACTTAACCGAAAACTGTTCACCTGCTTTGCAGCGCAAACACCCGCGTCCGAATGGATGCGGGTGTTTATTTGGCGCTTGTGGTACTATTTCTTCAAGTGATACGGTACGGTCGTAACAATGACATCTTTTCGAAAGAGCAGGTGTGCTCGAATCAGCAGGCTTGACTGGTTATGCAGAATATTATGCCATCCCTTCTTGGGGAAGAACTGTGGGATCACAACCGTAACAGGGCCGTTGTCCCTTGAATGAAAAAATACATAACATTTCGGCCGAAGGTCTGTTCGGCGATTTGCGAGACGACGGTAACTTCCGGCCGCAGGACAACTCCATAATAGTAAGCCAGGCAGACGATTCCCGAAAATAGCAAAGCCAGCAAGGAGCCCATTGCGATTAACGTTTTCGCCGCATTGTTCGGTGCCGGGTCTTTGAAGTTAGGAATGGCATTCGATATGCCTCCACTCCCGTTAAGGCAGAGCTGCCCGAGGCGGATAAGCCAAGATCGAAGCCGATTCGGTCACCCCTCTTAGATTAAGTAGCGCCCAATTGACAGAAGCTAGAAATCGAAGTATTATTTTTAATACCAGGTACTAATACTAACTCTTGATATCAGACAATTTATTTTACATTACATTTAACGAGGTGAACCCGAATGGAATCATCTGTTCAACCTGCTTCCTCTTCGACCCTTTACCGCTCCCGGATTACCGCCATCGGCAGCTACGTTCCCGAACGCCGTCTGACGAATGCCGATCTGGAGCGCATGGTCGAGACCAACGACGAATGGATCGTGCAGCGCACCGGCATCCGCGAACGGCGCATCAGCGCGCCGGAAGAGTATACGAGCCACTTGTGCATCGGAGCGGTACAGCAGCTTGTTGACCGCTACGGCGCCGTGCTGGAGGATGTCGATCTGCTGATCGTCGGCACCAGCACGCCGGATTTCGCTTTCCCTGCCACTGCCTGCCGGATTCAGGCGCATTTCGGCATGAAGCAGACGACCTCCTTCGATTTAAGCGCGGCCTGCGCCGGGTTCGTATACGGCCTGCATCTGGCTAACGGGATGATCGCTTCCGGCCTGCACCGCAAGGCGCTCGTCATCGGCGCCGACGCCCTGTCCAAGATCGTCGACTATACGGACCGTACGACGTGCGTGCTGTTCGGCGACGGTGCCGGAGCGGTCCTGCTCGAACGGGACGAGTCGGACGCTTCCAGCCCTCAGTTTATTGCCTATACGGGCGGTACCGACGGTACCGGCGGGGCGCACATTTATCGCTCCCTGCTTGCCGATCATATGGAAGGGAACCCGGTGAACGCGAACGGCAAGCTTGTCCAGAACGGCCGCGAGGTGTACAAATTCGCCGTTCAAACGATTCCGAAAGGCGTTAACGACCTGCTGAGCCAAACCGGCTTGTCCACCGATCGGATCGACTGGTTCGTCCCGCATAGCGCCAACCTCCGCATCATCGATTCCGTATGCGAGAAGATGGGGATTCCTATGGAGCGAACGCTGCACACGATCGAGAAGTACGGCAATACGTCCGCGGCGACGATTCCGCTTGCGCTTGAAGAAGCTACCCGGGAACAGAAGCTGAAGGACGGCGATACCGTTCTGTTGTTCGGCTTCGGCGGAGGGCTCGTTTACGGCGGGCTGCTGCTCCGCTGGAAGGCGCTGTCTCCGATAGCCTAAACACGCAAAAAAAGAGTCCGTCCTTCCTCCTTGAGGTTAGGTACGGACTCTCTTTCTTACGACGGTCTTCTTCACCGCTTCGCCAAGCCAAGGCTTGCCCGGAATTCCGCGCCGCAAGCGGCGGCGTATGCGAACTCCGGCCATTTTCACGGCGATTTGGCGCTGATACCGGCTGATCGTCTCAATATGCACCAAAAGCCTGCGAGCCGCTTCCTCGGAGCCTTCCACGACATCGGCCATGCTTTCGATCATGCGGGCCAACGCACGCTGGCTGCGGGCGAGCGAATGAAGAATATGGAGCTTTACTTTATTTTCCTCTTCATGCCAATTCATTGGGAGTCGCCGCTTTCTCACGAATAATAATTTCCTCCGTCCCCATTTACCGAGCCCGTTCCACCCGCCTCGCTGCCTACGAGCAGGATGTGCAGATGCTTGGCAAGCGCCATCTCCATCTTCGTCATGCCTTCGATCACTTCGATCATCTGATCGTGCACTTCCAGCAATTTCTTCACTTGGTCGCCATGGTCCTCGAAGTGGGCGCCGGACAAATGTCCGGATATCCATTGGCACGAACGCGCAGCCTCCAGCGCTTTGGCTTCCAGAATCAATGCGATGTTGTATTGGAATTGGGAAGCGGCTTGCAGCATTTTATGGTAGCTTTCGATTCTGCTCACGTATAACCCCTCTTCCTTCGGACAACGGGATGCGGATTCACTCCTCGTCGTCCGGGATTTCAACGATTTTGACAATGACCGCCATATGCTCCGCCAGCGCCTCCTCCAGATCGGCGAGCCCGCTTAAATAAACCGCAATGCTTTTCGAGACATTCAAGGAATGCTCCGTCAGCGACTCGATATCCCGAAAGGAAGGGTTGTTGGGCGGAATGTCGTGAACCAATTGGGCCATGCGCACGGCCACATGCCGATTGGCTTCGAGTATGTTGGCCATTTCCTGCTGGGACGCCGCCATATGCCGGATCATCCTGGTCACTTGCCGATGCATCGTTCCCTCCACCTCCCCCGCCGGCCGTATGCGCTCCGCTTTTCTAGTATCCTATGCGTCCGCAGCCCCTTGGTCCACGGCATCCGCCCAAGCGGTTCATATAAAAGAATGCGGATCGATGCCCCATTTGTCGATGAACTTCTGGCGGTTCGTTGCCAGCAGGGCTTTGATTTTGTGCTCGTTTTCGAACCGGAAGCTTGCGCTGCCTTCGTGATAGATGAAGGCATCCCCCGCGATCAGCAGCCGGTACCCCGCTTGCCGGGCGCGGTAGCAGTAGTCGTCGTCTTCAAAATGTCCCGGCGAAAAGCGCTCGTCAAGCTCTCCTATTCGATCCATCAGCTCCCGCTTGAACAGGAAGCACAATCCGACGATCCGTTCCGCCTGCCGCCATTTTCCGCTGTCCGGCCGGTTCATCCGCGCCGCCATATCGGCGATCGAGGTGAATGGCCCCTCGATCTGCTGCTTGCCGCTGGCATAGTTCGTCATGGGACCGACGATGCCGACATCGCCGCTGCTGTACAGGCAGCGCATCATATTGTCCAGCGCGCCGGCCGTCAGCCGCGTATCATTGTTAAGCAGCATCAGCGCATCGCCTGAAGAGAGCCGCAGCCCGAAGTTGCACGCAGCGGGGAAACCGCGGTTCTCGGGCAGCGAGACGAGCTTGACTTCATGCTTCAGGCACAGCCGCAGCGACGAATCGGCGGAGCCGTTATCGACCACAATCACTTCGTGAGGCACGGTGACGTGCCGGCGGATCGATTCCAGGCATAAAGCCAGCCACTCGGCTCCGTTATAATTCGGAATAATGATACTGACAGTCTGCATCAGGCATCGCCTCCGATATAGCGTCGTTTGCGCAGCACGTCCGGATACGCGAGCCGCTCGCCCATCCGGTCGCCGGCCAGCTTCAACGCTTCCAGATGGTCTCCCACGATCATGGAAGCCACCGGATTGCCGCGCCCGCTGTTCAGCTTGCGCCGCTTGTTGCCCCGGATGACGTTAACCTGTCCCGCATTGCCGACCCGGAGCTTCAGGAGCAAGGCAAGCGCCTGCGCTTTCGGCGGGACCGACAGCAGTTCAAGGCCCAGCGTCTCTACCGCGCGCCGCGACAAAGCGTGCGGTACGGCCGTGAGCGAGCTGGCCTTCAGATCCGGCCGGTCCAGCGCCATGTTTAAAAATCGCTTCATGATCGTGACGGTATCCTGCCGGCCGAATGACCCCAGATATGGATAAATGTCGTTGAGCGCCACATCGAGTCCTTGTTCGATGCCGTGAACGAAGGGCACGAGCTGCTCCGCGGGAAGCGGCATATCCCCGTCCGTGAAAAGCAGGATGTCGGCCCGGGCCAGCTTGGCGCCGACCGATCTTCCTACGTCGTGACCGAGCGCCTGCGGATAAGACAGCACGATAGCCCGTGAAGCCGCTCTGGCTTGCCGGAACGTCTCGTCGCTCGAGCCGTTGACGATGACATACGTCTCGTCCGTCAGCCGGCCCGCCTCCTTCAGCACGGCGGCGATCGTGCGCTCCTCGTTCTTGGCCGTCACGATAACGGCCACCGAACGCTCCGTCGGAAGCGGAATCCAGTTCGGCGCCGGCCGGCCCATGCCTGCGAAGAAGCCGCGGACATAACCGGCTGCCGCAGTATAATAGCGGGTCCATGGATAACCGGCCAAGCCCCGCTCCTTCACCCTCGCCGTCCAGCGGCGGTTCAGCAGCCGCCGCTGCTCGCTCTCGCCCTCCCGCGGCTCAGACGGGGTGTCCGCGCGGCCAAGCTGCAGGCCGAGCCGATAGGCGGCCCCGCCGTAAGCCCTGGACGCCGCCCGCTTCTTGGGCAGAAACAGCCGAGGGGCGGCGGCGGCACGTTTCCGGGCGCGCTTGACCGCCGCTGCAGGCTTCTTCCGCGCAGGCGCAGCCGCAATGACCGCCTTGCCGTCTTCTTCCGGCAGCGGCTTGCGGACCAGACGGCCACGAACCGCCGGTTTCTCGAACAACATCGCCTGTTGCTGCCTCATCGATCCATTCACCTCGCCATGTTGCGGTTTCGCATCAAATCGGTATGGCTTCCTCGCTCGCCCGTCGTCGCGGTCAGCCAGCGAATTGCCTCCAGATGGTCTCCTACGATTAATTGACCGACCGTATCGGTGCCATGCGTTGTCCAGCGCCGTTTGCGCCGCGGATTCAAGCGTCCGACCGGCACGAGATGGACCGGACGCACGACAAGCCCTTTCTGCACGGCCATCGCGTGCGCCTTGGGGGGAACCGCAAGCGCCCCCGCTCCGACCGCTGCGAGCGCCCTGCGGCTGATCGCATGGGGAATCGTCGTCATTGAGGTCCCCTGTAGATCGGTCCGGCCGAGCGCCGCGTTCAGCGCATGCTTCGCCAGCACGACCGGATGGACGTTTCGTGTCCGGATCGGTCCCAGATAGCGGTTCAAAGCCACATCCACCCCGCTGTGCACCGCATGAACGAACCGCCTCAGATCGCGCGCGGGAATCACCATATCGCCGTCAAGGAACAGCAGGATTTCCCCGTTCGCAAGACCGGCTCCGATGCTGCGTCCGACGTCGTGGCCGAGCGGCTCCGCGAAGCTGACGACCCTCGCGCCCATCGATTCGGCGATTTGCTTCGAGCCGTCCGTCGAGCCGTTGGCCACAACGATGATTTCCAGCTTCCCCGCACCGATCTTCCTCACTTCCCGGAGCACGGAAGGCAGCTTTCTCCGCTCGTTGATGACCGGAATAATGACCGAGACGTTCGCCGCCCGCACCGCAGCCCCCCCCAAGGCGCTGCCTCTCCGATGACGAGACTTGCGAATATGCCGCATAGGTCTCCCTCCTCTCCATGAAACGATTCCGCAATGCCCCCGCCAAAGAAAACCGCCGCCTCTCCGTTACAGGGCCGCTTCCATCCATTCGCGCAGTTCTTCAAGCATACGGTCGTAGCCGGGAACGGCGAAATCAAGCTCGGGGCGGGTCGAGCGCAGCGTACGGTCCAGCGCGACGGTATCGTCGGGCCGGATTCGGACATCGCGCTTATCGAAGATCCGCCTCATTCGCTCCAGCAGCTCGTATTTGCTGACGCTCTCCGCGGCGGTCAAATGAACGATGCCGCTTAACCGGCTTCCCCGCTCCGCCGCATAATGGATAAATCTTGCCAGCTCCAACGTCGTCACCCCGTTCCACGGCACGCGGACGAATCCCCGGACCTCCCCGCGCTGCCTCAGGAACCAAGGAAGCAGCCCGCTGCCTTCCTCCTGCAGCTCCGGTCCGATCAACGACGCGCGAATCGTCAGATGGGGGGCCCGCACCACTTCGCCAAGCGCCTTCGTTCTGGCATACGCCGTCGTCCCGTCGGGCACGTGGCGTTCTTCGTAGCGGCCGCGATCTCCCAGAAACACGCTGTCCGTGCTGATCTGGATGAGCCGGGCGCGCAGCCGGTCAGCCAGATCAGCCAGTTGGTGGGGCAGCAGGCCGTTAATCCGGACGGCCTCAAGCTCTCTGAGCCGGGCCGCATCGTACATGATCCCGAGGGCATTGACGATCAGATCGGGGCGCACGGCCTCCACCAGCTTATCGACCATCACGCTATCCGACGCGTCCAGGCAAAGACCCGCCCCAGGGAGCGGCCAAGATCGCCCGCAGTCTGTTTTTCCATGCTCCGTCGTATAGAACACCTCATACGAAGTATTAGCCGCCAAATACCGCAGCAGCATATGTCCCGCCATTCCATCGCCGCCAATCACGAGCACTTTCATCGGCTCGCGCTCTCCGTACGGCCACCTTTCCTCATCGTGGTGCCTCACCACCTTTTGCCGCCTCCCCGATTGCAATCCTCTCAGGTCTTTATAATATATTAGGGAAATAACCAGTCCGGCACGACATTTACCCATTCTGCCGCCTAAAGAACCGGCTCCATGCTTGTCCCCATCCTTGAAGGGCTTGTCCGGTTTCGCGAGAGCGGAATGCCGGGACATTCCTCTTTGAGAAATCCTCGGCAAGTGACCCCTGCGGTTTTCCGCTCAGCCTTGCGGCGCTCCGCCGTCTTGGAGCCCTTTGGCAAAGCCCGCTGCAAAGCCTTCGTTGTACGCTTTGTCGAATGCGTCATTATAAATCTGCTTGTAGCCGCGCGGCCTTGGCCTTACGACCCTCCGCCGCCGTCCCGTCTTCAGCGTACGGCGTCTGGTCCGCCGCCGGTTGCGGAGCGGCCGAATGCCTCGTTTCCTCCTCCGTACCTGGCGCAGCCTGGTTCGGCCCGCCCGCTTGCGCGCAGTGCGTCTGGCCATCCTCCGTCCCTCCTCCCATCCGCTTACGTCCCTATACCATATGCGGATGGCGGCGGAAACGGACGAAGCGAAAGCGCCTATTTCGCGGCGGACGTCAAGTCAACGCATCAGCCGGTGGCGCCTTCGAACAAAATGCGCATCATCTGCGCCATCCGGTGGGGATACGTGTGCTCCAGCATCGTGCGACGCAGCGCATTAAGCGCGATAAACCGCCGTTCTTCTTCATGGTGCAGGTAATAATCGATTTTGTGCATCAGCTCGCTTGGCGAAGCATAGGTGACGATCTCCAGTCCCGGCGTATAGAAACGGGTAATGTCGCTGCGGACATCGGTGAGCAGCAGCGTCCCGCAGCCTGCAATCTCGAACGTGCGCGGATTCGGCGATACGGCTCCGACCTGATGGCTGTTGAAGTTATAGCTCGGATCGTCCGTTGCCCGGTGCAAATTGATTACGATTTTCGTCCCGTTGTAATGCGTGGCCGTTTCCTCCGGCCCCATCCAATTGTTCAGGGCAATCTTCGGCCTGAGCATTTGAAACTGGCGCAGCCGCTCCCACCAGATGCCCGCGATGTACGTATCCCTCTTTGCCAAATAAGGCGTCATCTGATTGAAAAAGGCAACCCGGTTCCAATACGCGGAGCCGATGAAGCTGATATCGTGCCGGAATTGGCTCGGAACCGGCTTCGGCCGGAAGATCGCCGGGTTGGAGCCAAAAGGCAGGTAGTGAACCTGCTTGCAGCCGAGCCGGCGGTAAAACTCCACGCAGGCAAGCTCCAGCGTAAATACGACGTCATAATGCATGACGAGAGACGCCGTCAGATCGGTATAATACGGATCGTCCGTCAGCCAGATGGCCGTGCGGATTCCTTCGGCCCGCAGCTCGTCAATCCGTTCGCCGGGAATGTTCAACCCTTCCAGCACGAGCACGATATCGGGCCGCATCTTGACGGCCGCGGTCTTCAAATCGTGGGTCGGCTGCAGGACGATCAGCTCGCGCACCAGCCCTTGCAGCGCAACGATTACCGCTTCGTCAAGCGGGGAATACGGGACGCCTTTGCCCGAGGTCACATACATGACCCGGACGTCCCATCGGCCGAGCGGCTCGTTCGGCAGCAGCCGCATGACGGCATCGCACCGGCCGTAATGATAGCCGCCGCTCATGCCGAACCGGAACCCATTCTCCCAGCCGCTGTGCCAAGCTGTGCGGCGGCGGGCCCGCGGCACCCGCTTTACCGCACGCTTTACGTTGAAACGCGCTGTTTTTCTGGCCATGCTCCTGCCTCCTTTCTTGTGCTTGGCCGCTTGATGCTTGCCGCCTTCAGTAGCCGAGCAAGCCTAGCAGCTGGCCGATCCGCGTCACGAACGAATGCTCCTGCATCGTCCGCCGCAAGCCGTTCAATGCGATCCTCTGCCGCTCGGCACCGTGCTTCAAATAATAATCCAGCTTATCGATCAGCTCTCCTGCCGACCGGAAGACGTCAAGCTCCACGCCAGGCGTATAATAACGGGTCAGATCGTCGCGAATGTCGGTAAGCTGCATCGTTCCGCATGCGGCCATTTCATAGGTGCGCGGGTTGATCGATTGACCGGGGAGGCCCCGGACGTTGCGGTTATCGCTTCCGTGATGTCGGCAGCCGCGGTGCAGATTGATGACGATCTTCGCTCCGTTGTAATAGCGTACCGTTTCGTCGATCGGAATCCATCCGGCGCGGACGCTCGGCTTGATCAGCCGGTAAAGCCGCATCCGTTCCCACAATCCGCCGCCGACGATCACCTTTTTGCCCGATAAGTACCCGGCGATTTGATCGAACAGCTCGACGCGGTTCCAGAACGCCATGCCGATAAAGCAAAT
>NZ_JTHN01000149.1 GCF_001399685.1 Paenibacillus sp. A3 | reverse complement strand
CAGCCGGTTTATGTTGATTGGATAATCTGACAAGTTCGAATGTTACAATGTGAATATGAGTAGAAATTAACACTATCGGAGGGATGTTAAGCATGAGCGAATCGAATCAGGAGTATATCGTAATCTCGGGTGCGAGGGAAAACAATCTCAAGAACGTATCCTTGCGCATTCCCAAGCGGAAGATCACGATCTTCACCGGGGTATCCGGATCCGGCAAGTCCTCGATCGTCTTCGATACGATCGCTGCAGAATCCACGCGATTGCTAAATGAGAACTTCAGCATGTTCGTGCGCACTTTCCTGCCACGCTACCCGCAGCCGGATGCGGACGCAATCGAAAACCTGAGCATGGCTGTTATTGTAGATCAGAAGCGGCTGGGCGGCGGTTCCCATTCTACGATGGGCACGATTACCGATATCGCTCCCATTCTTCGTCTTCTCTTTTCCCGGGTGGGTCAGCCCTATGTTGGACAAGCGCACATGTTCTCGTTTAACGATCCGCAAGGCATGTGTCCCGAGTGCAACGGAATCGGTCGCAAATTAGGTGTCGACATGAGCAAGGCGGTGGACATGTCTAAGTCGTTGAATGAAGGGGCAGTCATGCTGCCGGACTATAAGGTAGACAGCTGGGATTGGACGATGATCGTGCAGTCGGGGTCGTTTGATCCAGACAAGAAGCTGAGCGATTATTCAGATGAGGAACTGGAGGAGCTGCTGTACGGCAAGGCGAGAAAAGTGAAGATGGATTTTGCCGGGAAGGCAACGAATATTACTGTGGAAGGCGTTATCGAGAAGTTCACAAACAAATACATCAAGCAAGATGTGAAGACGAAGTCCGAGCGCACACAAAAAGCGGTTGCACCGTACATTTCCGAGGGTCCATGCCCTAGCTGCCGCGGCGCCAGACTCAGTCAGGCTGCGCTCAGCTGCAGGATCAATGGACTCAACATTGCGGAGCTGTCTTCCATGGAGGTCGGACAGCTCATCCGCGTTATTCGGGAGGTTGACGATTCGGTCGCCGCTCCGGTCGTTTCGTCGCTGACGGAGCGGTTGCAGCATCTGGTGGATATCGGACTTGACTACTTGACGCTGGACCGTGAGACGGATACTTTGTCCGGCGGCGAGTCGCAGCGCGTTAAGATGGTGAAGCACCTGAGCGGCAGTCTGGTGGATGTCACGTATATCTTCGATGAGCCCAGCGTTGGTTTGCACCCCCGTGATGTACACCGGTTAAATGAGCTGCTGCAGAAGCTGCGCGACAAGGGCAATACCGTGATTGTCGTCGAGCATGATCCCGATGTAATCAAGGTGGCGGATCATATCGTCGACGTCGGGCCTCACGCCGGCAGCCGCGGCGGTACCATCGTGTATGAAGGAAGCTTCCAAGGCCTGCTGGAGGCAGGTACACTGACAGGCAACTATATGAAGCGGCCGCTCCAGTTGAAGCACGATTGCAGGCAGCCATCCGGTAAGCTGTCCATCAGGGATGCCACACTGCACAACCTGCGGAACGTGAGTGTAGATATTCCAACCGGAGTGTTAACCGTAGTTACGGGTGTCGCTGGCTCGGGCAAGAGCACGCTGATTAACGAAGTATTCCTCAGCCAGCATCCGGATGCGATCGTCATCGACCAATCGGCGGTAGGCGTATCAACACGCTCGAATCCCGCAACCTACACGGGCATTATGGATGATGTGCGCAAGGCGTTTGCTTCCGCGAACAAGGTGGGCCAAGGCTTGTTCAGCTTTAACTCCAAGGGGGCTTGCGAGAACTGCCAAGGGCTGGGCGTTGTGTATACAGACCTTGCATTCCTCGAGAGCGTGAAGCTGCCGTGCGAAGTATGCGGAGGTAGAAGGTTCAAGGAAGAGGTGCTCGACTACAAGCTGAACGGCAAGTCCATTGCGGAAGTGCTGGAGATGACTGTGGAGCAGGCATTGGATTTTTTCCAGCTAAAAGAAGTTGTGCGCAAGCTCCAGGCGATGAGTGATGTGGGACTAAACTATATTACACTCGGCCAGCCGCTCAGCACGCTCTCGGGCGGGGAATGCCAGCGCATCAAGCTGGCAAGCGAGCTGCATAAGAAGGGCAGCATCTACGTGATGGACGAGCCGACGACCGGCCTGCATATGTCAGATATCGGTCACCTTCTGGGGATCATGAACCGCCTCGTAGATGCCGGCAATACGGTGATCGTCATTGAGCACAACCTTGATGTGATCAGCCAAGCGGATTGGATCATCGATATGGGACCGGACGGAGGCAGCAAGGGCGGCCAGGTGGTGTTTGAGGGCACACCGGCGCAGATCATCTATGCGGAGCAGTCGATCACGGGAAGATACTTGATGTAATACATCCAATCCACTTTAGTATGCTTAACCAGGGCTTAGCGTGGTCTGAATCACCTTCGTACTGTGTTTAGCTATTTGCCGGGCGACAAGAAATTATCTCATGAACTGCCGCGTAGATCGCGGCTTTTTTGTTTTAACGATGTAAGTTCTTGTACCGAGCTCACCTATTTTTAGTTTTATATCGAAGAAGGGCAGAAGAATGCTATCAGAGCGGATCGACGATATCGCTACGAATAAGGTTCTCGGCATTCCCATTTTTCTTGCGTTCATGTATTTGACGTTCAAGCTGACGTTCGATTGGGTCGGCACTCCGCTATCCGATCAACTGGATGCTTTGCTGAACGGTCCGGTTAAGAACGTAATCAGTTCCTTGCTAGACACGTTCGGCGCCGCGGAGTTCATCAAGTCGGTCATTCTGGATGGAATCGTAAGCGGTGTGGGCGGTGTGCTGGTGTTCGTACCGCAAATTTTCATGCTTTTTCTCATCATATCCCTCATAGAGGACTCCGGCTACATGGCTCGTATTGCGTCCGTTATGGATCGGCTAATGGAAGGTGTCGGCCTGAATGGCAAGGCGTTCATCCCAATGATTATCGGCTTTGGCTGCAACGTTCCCGGTATCATGGCCGCTAGGACGATAGAGCAGCCGAAGGAGCGCTTGCTGACCATTCTGCTTACGCCGCTTATGTCGTGTTCCGCGCGATTATCGGTCTACAGCTTGTAAATCGGGACGTTTTTCAAAAGTAATCAGGCTCTTATCGTTTTATCGTTATATGTATTAGGGGTTGTCGTGGCGCTCATGTTGGCGAAGCTGTTTTCCTTGACGATCGCGAAGAGCGAACAATCCCTGTTCGTCATCGAACTACCACCGTATCGTATTCCGCAGTGGCGAACGTTGGCGCGGAGCACATGGGAGAAGGGCAAGGGATTCGTCCGAAAAGCGGGAACGTTCATTTTTGGCGGCTCGGTCGTCATATGGCTGCTCGGATATACCGGGCCTGGCGGATGGAACGTGCCGATGAACGAAAGCTTCCTCCAGGCAATCGGGTCCATCTTGGCGCCGGTTCTTGCTCCGCTCGGTTTCGGCAATTGGCAAGCGGGTGCTGCGCTGCTCACAGGATTTCTGGCGAAGGAAGTCGTCGTCTCGACGATGGGCATCATTTATGCCGCTCCTGATGATGCAGGTCTTTCGGGAATGATCTCGCAGTTTTTTACTCCACTTCAGGCTTATAGCTTTATGGTTTTTATCTTGCTTTATGTTCCATGTCTTGCGACAGTCGGGGTTATTCGAAAAGAAACGGGGGCGGCTCGATGGACGTGGTTTTCCGTCGGTTACGCGTTGGCAATAGCCTATGTGATCGCACTGGCTGTCTACCATGTCGGAAGGGTAATTGGGTTTCATTAATTTGTATTCGTTAGACGCGCTCGTTAAGGAGGAACCGTATGGTGTTCAGTGTCATTGCCGGGGTCGTTATTTTCGGGTATGCAGCTTGGTCGCTTGTCCGTTTCGTACGGAAGACGCGTCAAGGAAAATGTGCGGCGTGCTCGTTGAACAAGACGTGCTTATCCGGATGTTCTGATGCAACTGATGCAAATGTCTCGGCATCAACTACTAGCAAACAGTAATTATTGAACTTTTGGTGATAAATTGAGCATCTTAATAATCTAGTAGACGTCCATTATCATTCCATTGACGTACATTTTGTTTTCTCTAGTGTTTGTTATGAATTTGTCTAATCTGCTCCTAAATAATTCTGGCTGATTCTTATTGCTTTGTATCGTGTCGATCCGAACTCTTTTTTTGTAAAGATCTGGAAATGCTGTGAAATTCTCATATACTTGCTTTTCCGCTTTTAGCCTCTGCTCTATAACTTTATCTATTCTAAAAGAATTGTGGTCCATATCAGGAAAAACCATTCTTCCTTCATCTCTCATTAACCCCAACTTTTCGAGGCGGCGGACACGTTCTTTATTTAATTCAGTCCATGAACTTTTTTTACTTCTAGGAGACAGTCTCTGAGCCAGCGCAGTTTCAGATATTTTCTTTTTGACCCCATCGATCCATCCAAAGCACAAAGCTTCCTCGACCGCGTCCAAATATAACAACATATCAGGGGTGGGCGTCATACTAACCAAGACCCAGCAAGACTTTTCAGTTTTACAATTTTCCTGTAGCCAAATCCTCAAATCTTCTCTCGATTTTATTGGAATTAAATTTTCAATTTCCATAGATAAAATACATTATCCTTTCTAAATTGATTCATATTAATGAGTTACTGTTTGCTGGAAATGACTCTATCAAGAAACTTGTCTGCGTCACGATTAAATTTCCAGGAAACTCCAAACTTATCAACTAGCATTCCAAAGCACGAAGACCAAGGAGTATTTGATAACGGCATCATAACATTGCCACCAACGGACAAATTATTAAAGTATTCTTCCAGTGTTTGTTTATCATCAATGACTAGACTAATAAGTACATTATTTCCTTTCACCAACTCACCCATTACCATCTTCATTGAAGGCAAAATATCCGACATCATTATTTTCCCACCTGCGAATTCTATTGAAGACTCCATGATCATATTTAACTCATTTTCTGGTAATGGATAGTTTGGATCTTGTGGGAAATCCTTGAATTTAACCTTTTTTACTTCATTTGCATTTAAAGCCTCCGAATAAAATTCAATCACTTGTTCTGCAATTCCATCAAAATTTAAATATGCAATAGCTGACATAAAGTAACACCTCCTTCTTGTGATAAAAGTAGTATAATTTATAAGAGGTGACAGCAGTATGTCACCTTTTATAAATTAAGTAGAAAAAAAGAGGAGTAAATATGGAAAAGGTTGAGAGATTAATATCTATAATCATGATATTGTTGAAAAAAGATGTCGTTTCAACCAAAGAATTCACACAATTATTTAACGTTTCCAAAAGAACTATTCTTCGTGATATGGAAACGCTGAGTTTATCAAACATCCCAATCTATTCTATCAATGGAGTTAATGGTGGCTACGGTATTATGGATGAATACAAGTTTGATAAACGTCTTTTAAGTAGCTCCGATTTAGAGAATATATTAACTGCGTTGAGCGGATTGGAACAAATTCTAATTAGCGAAGAAGTTGAAGTGACTATAAAAAAAATAGAAGCAATGGTTAGCCCATTGTCTCCGAAAGGTTCAATTCGACTGTCATTTTATGATTGGGAAGGTCGGTCTGAGATTCTTCAAACTTTGAAGACATGTCAAGAATCAATATTAAAGAGAAGGTACCTTTCATTTGATTATATTGATAAAAATGGCATTAAAACGAATAGAATTGTCGAGCCATATCAGCTTCATTTTAGCGAAAAGAGTTGGTATTTGAAAGGATTCTGTTAACTAGTCGCTATTAAGGCGTTGATTTCGCCTGGCATAAAAGACCAATTCATTGAAAGGTACGGTCGAAAGAGTATTGAAAACTATAGTTCTGAATTTTTCTTAGCAACAATCTATGTTCCTCAAAACAGTATTGGATTTCAATTTTTAGCAAGTTTCGGTACAAATCTAGAAATAGTAGAGCCCAAAACGTATGTTGAAGACTTTCGAAATTATTTAAATAAAATGATGGAGAAATATTCTTAAAAAGGTCCCGTTTAACATTATTCGTAACCGCGGCTGAAATTCACGTTAGCTGCAACAGCACCCGAATTTAGACGGAACGGTTTACAAACTTCTCTTTTGAAATGGCGAATGCATGAAGCGTACAGAGCCGGTTGTGAACTTGTTGTTGCACAACGAGTTTTGGAAGCCCAAGTCAAATTAATGTTGTTCAGTACCCCGAATCACTTAGATAATAAAGTACTATGGAAAATTGCCGGTCCTAATTGGTACTAATAGAGCAGTTCTAATCATACTCTTATAAAAGAAAAAAATAGGAAGGAGGGTAAAGTTAAATTGATAAAAGTTAAGGTTAGTTTAAGTCCCGTTGTAAGTAAGCTCAATTTACCTACTGTTTTGAAAACAACTATACTTCCGGGTGATTCAATTGAAAGCTTATTTATTGCAACCCAGGTAGGAGAGATCTTTTACATACGAAACGGAGTTATAAGAACTTTTTTTGATATTAGCCCGCGAGTCATAAAACTAGGTCTTTCTAGTGGCGGATATGATGAACGGGGATTACTAGGGCTAGCATTTCATCCCGGATTCTATTATAACGGTTTGTTTTATCTGCATTATTCAGTAGCTGGAACTCAAGGTCCAGGAGCTTTTCCAGGTGCTCCTCATGAATCTTTTAAGCCTAATCCTTGTGACTCTAGAACCTTAAACCTAAAGTGGATAAATAGAGAAATTCAATACGATCATATTGATACAGTTGAAGAATATATTCTACATCCGAATGGTCAACCCCAAAAACGACGGACATTACTTAATATAAGAAGACCATTTTTTAACCATAATGGTGTCAATAGCTTAAACTTTTCACCTGAAACAGGAAATCTTATTTTGACAACCGGAGATGGCGGATCAGGCTATGACCCATTTAACTTAAGCCAAGAGGATATGGAAATCGCAGGTAAAATCATCGAAATTGATGTAGGCAAGAATACATTTATCGATAATCCAACCGTAGTTACGCGTTTTCATGAGTTACCCGTACCTATTCAGGAAACGCTTACAGTAATTGCAAAAGGAGTTCGCAATATTCCAGGCATTTCGTTTCAAAGGTTTTATAATCAGTATATCAAATATGCAGGCAATGTCGGACAGGATCTTGTAGAGTCGATTTTTTCGTTCATTCATTATAAACCAATACCGGTTACTCGGCTTCTACAAGCTTCTTTAATGAAATCTGAACCAGACCACGAAGGATTTATTAACTTTGGCTGGCGCGGGTGGGAAGGTGCATTTCCTACTTCGACAATAACAGGCTGCTCTGCAAATCCGACTTTGAATGAGAAAACAATTGCTTATTACGATGAAGCAGTAAAAACTTCAGTGAGACGTCTTCAGCCTCTAACCAGTTATTTTCATGAAGATCGCCGAACCGATAAGTTTGGAGCAACTGCACTTACAGGAGTCCAGCCATATATGGGAAATGAAATCCCCGAATTAACGGGAAACGTTGTGTTTACCGATCTGGCTCGGAAAAAAGAAGCTCAACTTCCGGTTAGAGGGGCTTTAGCTTATACCAGGGTAAGAACAGATTGTAAACTAAATGATTATAGTGTTATTGACACCGATTATAATTTTGGTACTCAATCAGCTTATTATGTTAGTTTGGGTACAAATCTGAATCAAACCAAACTATATTTAGGGGTTTATGGCTCTATGAAAGTGACTGATTTTAACCAAGGTACCGTTTTTGAAATTGTTCCATGATTGATAACGATTAAATTCGACTCGCTTTTTCTAATAATGGGATAATGTTCTTGTCGCGAGCGGCACAAACATTGTCCCATTTTCAATTTCGGGCTTTTCCGCCCATGACATAAAGGACAACCCCCTGTTCATATTACTTATGAATGTGTGAACAAACTGGGATGAGGGGTTCACCGCATATCCGCATCTGGTGTCCGCGTTTCAAAACCTCATAAATTTGCAAACCAACGATTCTTACGGCCCGGCTTATGCTAAAGGTAGAGTGCTGCATATGGATAAAGCCAGCCGCTTTTTCTAGCGAGCGAGGAGGGAGCTTCGTTTTGAATAAATGGAAGGCTTGTCTGGAACTCGTTCGTTTCCCCAACTTATTTACAGCAAT
The DNA here is from genome assembly GCF_001399685.1 of Paenibacillus sp. A3. Lineage (GTDB taxonomy): Bacteria > Bacillota > Bacilli > Paenibacillales > NBRC-103111 > Paenibacillus_G. The sequence continues at coordinate 24,241 of NZ_JTHN01000149.1, read as the reverse complement.
GGCCGATATTATGGCGGGCGGATGGATTGCTTATGGCATTTGGCAAAATTTTCACATCGGTGCTCTGCTTTCCTTGATCATTTCAAGCGTCTGTTTATATGCAATGGGCGTAGCGTTGAACGATTATATGGATTACACTCTCGACAAAATGGAACGTCCCGAAAGGCCGCTGCCTTCCGGGCGCATAAAGCGCTCATTTGCGCTAACGTTAATTTGCATGTTGGGAATATGCGGACTCGGTATCGCGTATTTCGTCGGCTGGGCCAGTTTCATGATAGCTTGCGCGTTGGTTGCATGCATCTATCTGTATAACAGCTTTCTGAAAAACGATCATCTTTTCGGGCCGGTAAATATGGGGATATGCCGCGGTTTAAATTTATTGCTGGGCATCAGCCTGATCCCTTCGCAATTATCGGCCTTTTGGTGGATGTCCCTGGTCCCTTTTGTGTATATTGCCATGGTCACGGCTTTGTCCAAGGGAGAAGTAGGGGAGGATCTTTATCCGAAACGTGTCTGGACGATGAGCGTGACGATTCCCGTTTGTTCGATTGCGGTCCTATTCTTTGGCGGCCGGGAGACGCTTTTCGTAACCCTTATCGCAGTTTTCCTTTTCCTAGTCTGGACGTTTAGAGGGATGTATGCTTCCATCAAACTTCCGAATGCCATACATATTCGCAAAGCGGTGGGAACTTGCATTATCGGCTTGCCTCTTTTGAATGCTGCAATCGCCACGTCAATTGGGGGAATGACGGCATGGCTGACCGTAACGATTTTCATGCTGTTAAGCTACGCTTGGTCCCGAGCATTTTCGGTTACATGAAGGAGGGGAGAATATGAAAAAACAACATGTGCTTGTGCTCGACATCGTCAGCTTGTGTCCGGAGCATTTGCAAGATGCAGAGTTGTTACCCAATGTTCGTCAGCTTCTAGATGAGGGCCATCATATTAAAGTGAATCCCGTTTTTCCGGCGGTGACCGGGACGGTTCAAGCAACATACATAACGGGAAAACCTCCCGCGGAACACGGGATTATTTGCAACGGTCTTCCGGACCGAGATTATAAAGAAATTACGATGTGGAACCAAACGATGGTTCCTATCCAGGGCGAAAAGCTGTGGGAAACGTTGAAGAAGGCGGATGCAGAGGCGAAGACCGCAATCTTTTTTTGGCAATTTAGTAAATTGAGCTCGGCTGATTATGTCGTAACCCCTGCACCAATCCATTTGGAGAATCGTATGATCCAGTGGTACGCTTCCAAACCGAACGGGTTATATTCGCAGCTCCGCGAACAGCTTGGGGAGTTTGATTTGCGAACGTTTTGGGGACCTTTGGCATCCGTCCAATCCAGCGATTGGATCCTGAAGGCAGCTATTGACGTGTTGGAGAACTATAGACCAAGATTGTCACTCGTTTACTTGCCGAACCTCGACTACAATGCGCAAAGATTTGGACCCGGTAGCGGACAAGCGAAGCAATCGTTAAAGGAGATTGACGGGCTGATCGGATATTTGGTGGAAGAGCTGAAACGCCGGCGGCTTTATGAAGATACGAGGATCGTTTTACTGTCGGAGTATGCCTTCAAACCGGTTCGACGCCCGATTTATATTAACCGATTTCTGCGAAAGCTGGGATATCAGGTTGTTGACAGGGTAGGAGAGATGGAATTTATCAATATGGAGAACTCCAGGGCTTTCGCCCTTGCGGATCACCAGTTGGCTCATGTTTATATCACAAATGCCAACGATATCCCCGAAGTGAAACGGGTTTTACAAGAATTGCCGGGCATCGCCGAGGTTTGGGGAGAGGACGAGAAAAAGCAACATCGCATCGATCACGAACGGTCCGGCGAATTAATAGCCATAGCGGAGCCTGATAGCTGGTTCGTTTATTATTGGTGGTTAGAGGATGAGCGAGCGCCTGAATTTGCTCACACTGTGGATATTCACCGAAAGCCCGGTTACGATCCGGTCGAGTTGTTCGTTGATCCGAAAACGTACCGTATTCCTTTACAGCCGGAGTTGATTCGGGGATCGCATGGATTGCCGGTAAGAGGAGAAAACGATCAAATCTCGATGATTGTAAGCGGCCGGGATATGGATTTGCCGCAAGAATTGGATGCCACGGAAGTCCACAATCTTCTGTTGCGGCTTTGTTTAAGCTAAGAGACGAGGAGTGAGGATGATGAAATTTTTTGATCCGCATATTCATTGTTATTCCCGCACTACCGACGACTACGAGAGGATGAGCTTATCCGGTGTGCAGGCGGTTGTCGAGCCCTCTTTCTGGCTTGGAAGCGAACGCCGATATCCGGAGTCGTACTTCGATTATTTCCGGCATATCCTCGAATTTGAGCCGAAACGGGCGAAGGAGTACGGGATTGATCATTTCAGCTGCGTGGCGATGAATCCGAAAGAAGCGAACAAACTGGAACTCGCACATCGGGTGATTGACGGCCTGCCGGAGTATTATCGGCATGAACGCTGTCTGGCCGTAGGCGAAGTCGGGTTCGATCTGATCACGGATGCGGAAGAAGAAATAATGCGGCGCCAGCTCCTCATGGCAAAAGAAATGAATATGCTTGTCATGGTGCATACCCCCCATCGCAATAAAAGAGAAGGCACCGAGCGTACAATCAAAGTATTAAAGGAAGTCAATCTCGATCCCGATCAAGTTTTGATCGACCATAATAACCTCGAGACGATTGACCTCTCGATAGCTTACGGGGGATGGAGCGGGATGACGATTTATCCGACCAAGGTTTCCCCCGAGATCGCGATCGAAATATTCGATCGGTACGGGACAGAGCGTATGCTGATTAATTCCGCGGCCGATTGGGGTCCGGCCAACCCGCTTAGTATCGTGAAAACAGCCCTTGAAATGAGAAGGAAAGAGTATGGGGAAGATGTGATTCAACAATTGGTATGGGATAATCCGGTCCGCTTTTACAGCCAGTCGGGCAAGCTGCGATTGGGAGAATGGATCAAGGAGAAGCAGGGATGAGCGACGTTAGGAAACCGATGACCGGCCAAGAGTATTTGGACAGTCTGCGCGATGACCGGGAGATTTGGCTAAACGGTCAGCGTGTACAGAATATTGTGAACCATCCGGCTTTCCGAAATTCCGCGCGTTCTGTTGCACGGCTTTATGATGCATTGCATGATCCCAAGGATCACGATGTATTAACAACGCCTGTCGATATCCCGGGAGGCAGCTACACCCATCGCTTTTTTAAAGTTAGCCGAAACACGGAGGAATTGTTAGCGTCACGCGAGGCAATAGCCGCTTGGGCGCGCCTTACCTACGGCTGGATGGGTCGGACACCGGATTACAAGGGCGCTTTTCTTGGAACTCTCGGCGGCAACCCGGAGTTCTATGCCCCATTTGAGAATAACGCCCGCCGGTGGTACGGAGAAGCGCAGAGGAAGGTATTATTTATCAATCACGCCCTCATCAATCCGCCGGTGGATAGAAACAAACCGGTGCATGCCGTGTCCGATGTTTTTATCAACGTGGAAAAGGAAACCGATGCCGGGATCATTGTCAGCGGCGCTAAAATGGTAGCCACTGGTTCCGCGCTGACCAATTGCCATTTTGTCGCTCATAACGGAACGTTGCCCGTTCAAAAAGAGGAGTTTGCTCTCGCTTTCTTCGCCGCCCACGATACGCCCGGAGTGAAGATGATTTGCCGCCCTTCCTACGAACTCCATTCCGCCGTATTAGGCAGCCCGTTCGATAACCCGCTTTCAAGCCGTATGGATGAGAATGATGCCGTCCTTATTTTTGATAAAGCCTTGATTCCGTGGGAAAACATCCTGGTTTATCGGGATATTGAAAAAGCGAATGCTTTCTTCCCGCGTTCCGGGTTCGTCCATTTGTTTATGTTTCACGGATGTACCCGTTTGGCAGTCAAGCTTGACTTTATCGCGGGCCTGCTGTTAAAAGTCGTTGAATCTTCGGGAACCGGCGATTTCCGCGGGGTGAAAGCAAAAGTCGGAGAAATGATTGCGTGGCGAAATATGTTCTGGGCCATAAGTACCGCAATGGCAAAAGATCCGAATCCGGGTCCTAATGGAACGGTTTTGCCGAATGTCGAACACGGAACGGCTTACAGAGTGTTTTCTCCCATGGCCTGGACGCGTATAAAAGAAATTATCGAAGACGTGGTGGGAGGAGGGCTCATCGTACAGCCTTCCAGTACGGCGGATTTTAAAAATCCGGAGCTTCGTCCTTATTTAGAGAGATTTTACCGTGGCTCGGGCGGGTATGACAGCATGGAGAAGATTAAGCTGAATAAATTGCTCTGGGACGCTATCGGGAGCGAATTTGGCGGCCGGCATGGGCTATACGAACGAAATTATACCGGCAATTTTGAAGATATCCGCATTCACGCACTGATGGAAGCAGTAAACAGCGGCTCTGCCGAGGCGTTCAAGAGCATGGTGGAGAAGTGCATGAGCGATTATGACCTCGATGGTTGGACGGACTCGACCTGGATCGATCCGCACGATGTCAATCTGGTGCAAAGATAAGAATGGTCCCAAATCAAAAGAACGCTAACCGTAATCGGATCAGCGTTCTTTTTCTTACTTTCTTCCATGAATAAACAGTACTGATGATGGAAATCCGGGCCGAATGATCTCCGATTCACCCGAATATAATGGTAACGAGTTAAAGGGAATGGGGAATTGGGATGACCGCAGCCGCCAAATCGCCGTCCGTCGTTTTTGAGAACGTTTCTTTCCGTTTTTCGGAGCATGGCGAATGGATCGTAAAAGATATCAATATCAGCATTGCTCCTGGCGAATGGATATCCATCGTGGGAGGAAACGGCTCGGGAAAGTCGACCTTCGTTAAATTAGTGAACGGCTTGTTGAAACCAAGTCTGGGAAAGGTGCTCGTCTTCGGGGAATCTACCGATTCTGCGAATATTCGAAATATCCGTCAGTTGGTTGGCATGGTTTTTCAAAATCCAGATGAACAGACGGTCGGCGTTACGGTCGAAGAGGATATCGCGTTCGGCCTGCAAAACCTAATGTTCCCGCGGGATGAGATGATATCACGAATAGACCGTATATTGAAATTGCTGCAATTGGAAGAGCTGCGGTACCGTCCCGTTCGAACGTTGTCCGGCGGGCAAAAGCAATTGGTTGCGATCGCAGGCATACTCGTCATGCATCCGCGAATCATTATTTTCGATGAAGCCTCGTCCATGCTGGACCCGCAAAATGCCGGCAAGTTGCTAGGCGTCATGTCCGAGCTTCATCGTATGGGACTTACCGTCATTCAGGTGACTCATGATCCGGAGGACATCTGGAAGGCGGACCGGATTTTGGTGCTTAATCATGGACGCCTCGCTTTTGCCGGAGACGTCCCCTCATTAATGAAGCAATCCGACATTCTCGAAGAAGCTCAGACGCTCCCGCCGTTTCTAGTTCGTTTACAAAAAGCGCTCCGCACGAAAGGTATGGAACTGCCTGCCTGCTGCGGATCGGAAAAGGAATTGGCCAAATCGATATGGGAATCGAATTCCGCGATGTAAGCTATACGCATGCCAAAAGGACTGCCGTGGAGCATAAAGCGGTCAACGGCATTACGTTTTCCATACCTGACGGGCAATTTGCCGCCATCATGGGTTCCTCCGGGTCCGGCAAAACCACTTTGGGACAGCTGGGCGCCGGTTTATTAATGCCTGAAACCGGTCTCGTATATGTGGATCATATCCCGACGAACAGCAGAAAAAACCGGTCCGATATATCGAAGAAAGTCGCTTACGTTTCTCAATTTCCCGAGCACCAGTTGTTTGAAGAAACGGCATTCCGGGATATCCGTTACGGGCTTCGCCGGAAGAAGTATAGCGAGCGGGAAATAACGGCAAAAGTGAAAGACGCGATGGAATGCGTTGGACTTTCCTTTGAAGCATACAAGGATCGCTCTCCTTTTCAGCTCAGCGGCGGAGAACAAAGACGGGTTGCATTGGCCGGAGCCGTCGTTCTGGAGCCAAAGATTCTGATTTTGGATGAGCCTACGGCCGGACTGGATTCGTTGACACGCGGGAAGTTTCTCGCTTTGCTGACCGTTCTTCAACGAACAAAGCATATGACTATCGTCTGCATTACCCATCATCTGCAGGATGCTTTGGAATATGCGGATCGTCTGGTCATTTTAAATAACGGAAGACTAGTCTATGATTTGAAACCTGCCGAAATTCGATGCGTGTTGGAAGATCCCGCTATAGCTTTATCTCCAACACCTTTACTGCGCTTCCGCAAGGAACTCGAATCCTTTTTCCCCGGAAAAATCGATTCGGAGCTCATTCAAGAAAACAAGCTCCTCGCCTTCATAACCGACCGACTGATGCGCACATAGGAGATGAACCATGAGCAGCTTCGGAGCTTTATCCACTCTGCAATATGTACCCGGCGATTCTTTCCTGCACCGGCTGGATCCCCGTTCGAAATATGGGTTTGTCGCAAGTTATTCGATAAGTCTTGTTTCTTCCCATTCATTTACGGCAAGCCTCATTTATACGCTTGTCGCTTTATTCTTGTTTCTGCTTTCCAAACTCCGCCTATACTTATTATGGGAAAATATTCGAGGACTTTTTATCGTCATGATCATATTAAATTACTTTCAAATCGTATTAAACGGAGTAGAGGGCGCAGCGCTAATGACGCTTAAAATGATTTCTTTTATTCTAATGGTCACGTTATTATTATCGACTACGCCGCCAGAAAAACAAACGGAGGGGCTGCATAAATTGTTTTCCCCATTGCGCCGCATTGGGCAAAGCCGTTACCGCGGATGGAATCCGCATCGCTATTGGCCCGCGTCGGTGCCAACCAAACAAAGGCACTTGTCACGATCGCCTTTCTAGGTGCACTAACCGCATTATTCCAATCGGCGGGAGGCTTTTTTCCGGGGCCGGGTTACTTGCTCAGCCTGCTATCGACAGCTCCGGCTGTATTGGCGGCGCTCATTTCATTACGCTCGGGACTTACCGTCTATGCGCTTAGCATCGTGTTACTACTCCTCATTCAACCAAGCGAATTGATCGTCTTTCCGTTTACAACGGGATTGCTCGGGCTGGCATTAGGCTTCAGCATTGCGCGCTCCAAAAATCGGATTCAGGTTGTCTTGTTTTCCGCTCTCGCGTTATGGGCCGGAATTGCGCTGGTGTTATACGCCTTGCGCTTTCCGCTGCTAGGACCTTCGGTCGCCCTGAGCTTTGATATTGCTACGGCAACGTATATCTTTCTATTTAGTTTGCTTTATAGCGCGATATGGACGGAAATCAGCCTCCGGATATTAGCGAGATTAAGAAAATCCGTACGCTAGCGGGCAGTTTAGTAACGCAACCTCAGGATTTCCTGAGACTGCATAGAACCGCAAGGTGACTATGCAGTGACGGAGTCGGCTTGAACTAAGTTTTTAGATGTGACTAATAGTAGTGGAAAATCAAAAAGAACCTGGATAGTTTAACCAGGTTCTTTTTATGTTGCACATAAAGAAACGCGATGATATAATCAGATTACGACTGTTCGCGTTAAATGGTTATAGTTATTTCATCTTACAATTTAATTGTATCATGCCGGTGAGCTCTTGTCAAATGTGTTTCTCAATTTAATGGTTAGGAGAGATGTAGAATGAGTTCTTTGGTTCTCGATTTTCAGGAAATGGAAAAAACGCAGCTTTTGCTCGTTGGCGGAAAAGGGTTAAATTTAGGGGAATTATCAAAAATTCAAGGAATACAAGTACCAGAAGGATTTTGTGTTACAACCGTAGGATATCAAAAAGCCATCGAACAAAACGAAACGTATCATGCTTTGTTGGATCGACTAACCACTCTAAAATTAGAGGATCGAGATCAAATTGGTGAAATCAGCGGGAAGATTCGACAAAGCATTATGGACGTAGAAATTCCTTCCGATGTCGTGAAAGCTGTTGCTCACTATCTCTCCCGGTTTGGCGAGGAACATGCTTATGCAGTGCGTTCTAGTGCGACTGCTGAAGATTTGCCACATGCCTCTTTTGCTGGCCAACAAGACACCTATTTGAATATCATCGGCAAAGAAGCGATCTTGCAGCATATCAGCAAATGTTGGGCTTCCCTGTTTACGGATCGCGCGGTAATCTACCGTATGCAAAATGGATTCGACCACAGTCAAGTTTATTTATCCGTTATCGTTCAAAGGATGGTTTTCCCGCAGGCTTCGGGGATTTTATTTACTGCTGATCCAATTACCTCCAACCGAAAGCTGCTATCCATCGATGCCAGCTTTGGACTTGGGGAAGCACTGGTCTCCGGCTTGGTATCTGCCGATTGTTATAAAGTACAGGAAGGGCAAATTGTCGATAAGAGGATAGCAACCAAAAAATTGGCTATCTATGGACGAAAAGAAGGCGGAACAGAGACACAGCAGATCGATCCTGATCAGCAAAAGACTCAAACCCTTACTGAAGAACAAATTTTACAATTAGCACGCATTGGAAGACAGATCGAAGCTTATTTTGGTTGCCCACAAGATATCGAATGGTGTTTAGCCCACGATACATTTTATATTGTCCAGAGCCGGCCAATCACTACTTTATACCCGATCCCTGAAGCGAATGATCAAGAAAATCACGTTTACGTATCTGTCGGTCACCAACAAATGATGACCGATCCCATGAAACCATTGGGATTGTCTTTTTATCTGTTACTAGCTCCTGCGCCCATGCGTAAAGCCGGCGGAAGGTTGTTTGTTGATGTTTCACTTATGTTGGCTTCACCTTCCGGCAGGGAAACTTTAATAAATGTCCTGGGAAAAAACGATCCGCTCATAAAAGATGCATTGACGACCGTCATAGAGCGGGGAAATTTTATAAAATCGATACCGGATGATAAGAAAGAACAGAGTTACGGTAAAAGCAATCAAGGTCCGGCGCCTGCGAATTATCAAACACTAAACGATTACGATCCGACAGTCGTTTCTGATTTGATTAAGCGAAGTGAATCATCGATCGAAGAGTTAAAACATAAGATCCAAACGAAATCAGGGGCGGATCTATTTGATTTTATCCTGGAAGATATCCAGGAATTAAGGAAGAGGAAGATATCTGATCCACAAAGCTTTGGTGTGATTATGACTGCTATGAATGCTTCATCATGGATCAATGAAAAAATGATGGAGTGGTTGGGTGAAAAAAACGCAGCAGATACGCTGTCTCAATCTGTACCAAACAATATCACTTCGGAAATGGGCCTGGCTCTAATGGATGTCGCAGATGTGATACGTCCTTATCCGGAAGTCGTTAATTATTTACAACATGTAATAGATGATCACTTTTTGGATGAACTGGTTAAATTTAATGGCGGACAGGAAACCCAAGACGCGATCTATGCTTATCTCAACAAATACGGAATGCGATGCGCCGGAGAAATCGATATTACCAGAACCCGTTGGAGCGAAAAACCAATTACACTTGTCCCCATGATTCTGGGTAACATCAAAAACTTTAAGCCTAATGCCGGAAAGCGGAAATTTGAGCAAGGGCGACAGGAAGCTTTAAAAAAAGAACAAGAATTATTAGATCGATTGAAGCAATTACCGGATGGCGAACAAAAAGCCAAAGAAACAAAACGAATGATCGACCTAGTCCGGAATCTCATTGGATATCGGGAATATCCAAAATATGGATATATTAATCACTACTTCGTTTATAAGCAGGCTTTACTGAAAGAAGCCGAACAACTCGTACAAGCGGGCGTTATTCATGAAAAAGAAGATATCTATTACCTCACTTTTGAAGAGCTTCACGAAGCCGTACGCACAAATAAATTGGATTACAAGATCGTCGGCAAACGAAAAGACGAGTACAAGTTATATGAAAAACTAACTCCGCCACGTGTTATCACGTCTGATGGCGAAATCATTGCAGGCAAGTACAAACGAGAAAATCTCCCAGCCGAGGCTATTGTAGGGCTACCTGTTTCTTCCGGAGTTATTGAGGGGCGAGCACGTGTCATCTTAAACATGGAAGATGCTGATCTGGAAGATGGAGATATTTTAGTCACCTCGTTTACTGACCCTAGCTGGACACCATTGTTTGTATCCATCAAAGGCTTAGTCACTGAAGTTGGCGGACTGATGACCCATGGAGCAGTTATCGCACGTGAATATGGCTTGCCAGCAGTTGTCGGAGTGGAGAATGCTACTAAGCTGATCAAAGACGGACAAAGAATCCGGGTGAATGGAACAGAAGGGTATATCGAAATATTGTAATGGCTGAATACGTCGGTTACCCTGGTTAGCAGTTGCAATGTATGGCGTCGCTGAGGCCTCACGAAACTGGTGGACCGCAAAAAATTGCAGATCAAAATGATGAAGATCTTCGAATGTTGCATTAATTGGGCGGGGGATTACGAGGGGGATAGATCAGGCAGGCGACTCAACTGCGGTTGAGTCGCCATTTTTTGGCGGATGCAAGCGACGAAGCCAACCGCATACGTCACGTCGGCCGCTTCATGCCCCGCTGCATTGGCGTCAGTCAGCCTGATCACGTTTTCGATTTCGCTCTGCGCTGGAGACGAGGCTTGTTAAAAGCGCCGTTATCGCTAAACACTTCTATGCAACAGACTCCAACACCTGCCAGGCACATCGGATTCAAACATTTCAATGCTTCCTGTATCAGCCATTGTCACGTAGCAGGTTCTTCCATCAGGTCCCCCAAATGTAAGGTTGGTACAGTTTTTACCAATAAGGAAAATTTCGCTTAGTAAAAGACCATCAGGGGAAATCTTCGCCACCACACCTTTGCCAGGGCGAGTAACAAACAAATTGCCTGCCACATCACAGCGCATTCCATCAAGTTCAAAATCACGGAACTCTACCAATAAGCGTTTATTACTCAATTCATAAGTACTTGATAGATCATATACCCATATTCTTCTTTGCAATGATTCATTTACATATATTTTTTTACCGTCAGGACTAACTTCAATTCCATTTGTCGTTCCCATATTCCTTTCTAATAAATGGGTGTCTCCATTTGTATGAATACGCCACAATTGTCCCTTATTATGTTGGATCCAATTGGGGTCACTAGCGAATAAAACACCTTGTTCGGTTATCGCTAAATCATTAGGCTGGTTCATTGCAGGGTCATGAGCATGTACACGGATCTCTTTCGTTTCAAGGTTAACGGCGAAGATATTATGTTTTTTAAAATCTGCGATGTACATAGTTCCATTAGGGTCAATACGTGTCCCGCATCCGGTACTGCCCGTAGGCAATTCAATAAAGACACTGCTTTTTCCATTTGGGGTTACTTTGCCAACCGTGCCATCTCTTTGAAAATTAACGGCGTAAATATTCCCGTATTTATCGCATGAAGGACCTTCTATTTTGCGTGTAAATCCATCCGTTAGAATTTTGCTCTTAAATAACTCAAATCGCATGGTTAAAATCTCCTTTCCTTAATAAAAGGACTCACTTAGTATGTTTATTTTCCGCTAGTCAAAAAAGTACGTTAAACGCAAAAAATTCAATTTGAGAATCTGGCCTCGGATAAATCAGTTAAATCTGATTTTGAACTTGATAAAAACTGGATAGTTATTAGAAAATGTTTCTTGGGAGATAAACTTCAATTAAAGGAGATATCATGACTTACAACGAGGTTGTTAAAATCGCTGATGCATATTTACTTCCAGTAGTATCAGAGTTGTACGGGTTGGAAGGCTATGTAACCAGACTGGTTAAGGCACATCCCGGAGGGCGTAATGTCGTTTATACCTGTGAGAAAGAGGGTTTGTCAATGAACCCTCGTGGAAAATATTGTAGACGCATTTGAGGTGATGCAGAATGATGGTGAAGATCCGGAGTGTGACGAGGAGCTGTCGTATCTCATAAAATGCCTGGAAGACGATATCCCGTATAAGGGATTTTTCCATGAAATTTACTCGTGTGAAGAACCCTTTGAGTATGAGAAAAGAAATATTTAGTGTTTTTGTAGCAGCTTTTGCTTCGAATATTTTTGAACAAACGGAGACGATGGTTTGAATAATTACAGCGAGTTTTGCAAGCATCACCATTTTTAGGAGGATGAAAGCGATGAAGATTGAGGTTGTAGATGATTTTGTGAACCGGTTCTTGTTAGGTGAAGCGGTTCACAAAAAAACAAATCGGTTGCCGGAGGTTTACCAATCTATCGACAGGTGCACGTAGCGATCCGTCTGCAAACGTATGCGATTTTTCTGTATAGTTGGTTAATGACGTGTCAAAGCGCCAACTGACGGTTGCTTTTTTACGGTTTTCTCCGGCGGTAAGGAGAAGACATGAGACTAACCTCGAAATATGAAACGATTCGGCGAATGTTGTCCGACTTCAAGCAGCCCGAGTATCGGTATGCTCAGATTATGGACGCGATTTTCAAGCAAAACGTTGGTGAATACGAACGGATGACCATATTGCCCAAATTTTTGCGCGACGAGTTGACCCGGATGCTTGGTCCGAACGTCTGCAGCATCGTTCCGGTAAAGGAATTCACGTCGAAACAGGTCAGCAAGGTGCTGTTTGCCATTGCGGGCGACGAACGCGTGGAGGCCGTACGACTTACTTATGAGCAGGGGTGGAAATCGTATTGTATTTCCACGCAGTGCGGCTGCGGATTCGGGTGCAGGTTTTGCGCCACCGGTACCATCGGCCTGAAACGAAATCTGACCGCCGACGAAATTACCGACCAATTGCTGCACTTTCGCTTGAACGGACACGCCTTGGATAGCGTCTCATTCATGGGCATGGGGGAGGCGCTCGCCAACCCGCATATTTTTGATGCAATCACGATTTTGACCGACCCGCATCTCTTTGGTTTAGGACATCGACGAATTACGATTTCCACCATCGGCCTGTTGCCTGGGATCGACAAGCTTACACGGGAGTTTCCGCAGGTCAATCTGACCTTCTCGCTGCATTCGCCGTTCGACGATCAGCGAAGCGAGCTGATGCCGATCAACGACCGATTCCCAGTCCGCGATGTGCTGAAGGCATTGGATCATCACATCCGGCATACAGGGAGAAAGGTGTATATTGCGTATATTCTTCTTCGAGGAGTCAACGACTCGACGGCGCATGCGGAAGCTGTTGCCGAGTTGTTAAGGGGAAGGGGACCTGGGGAACATCTCTACCACGTTAACCTGATTCCATTCAATTCGACCGAAGTTACGCCAGACAGCTATCAGCAATCTGATCCTGATCGGATTAAAGCCTTTGTTCGGATCTTGAAGTCAAAGGGGATCAGCGTCACGGTCCGAACTCAATTCGGATCGGACATTAACGCGGCATGCGGCCAGCTATACCGCTCCGAATAATCGATGCGGAAATTAAATTTATTACCCGGACGCAGCGGGTCTGCGACTGGAAAGAGAAACGGCTGCCATGAAGAGGGCAGCCGTTTTGATTTGCGCCACGCATAAGAGCCAAGGGTGTCCATCGCGAGGCGAAATCTGAAGGAAGCTGGAGGCAAATTTCCGACCCGAGGAACACGAAAACCATAATTAAGGGGAGGTAATTTATTAGGGCGCCATGGCGGGATTTACCGAGTTACTATGGCCCTTGGTCTTCAGCCTACAGCTTCTTCTGGCGGTTACAAAAAGCGAATATTTGGGATGAAATACTGAAGCATGGCGCCATCGGGCCGGATTGGGAGCAGGTCATGGTCGATGCCACCATCGTCCGGTCCATCAACATGGAGCGGGCGCAAAGGGGGTAGGACTGGCCAGCAATCGGACGTTCGCGCGGAGGATTAACAACCAAAATTCATGCGATGGTGGATACGCTCGGCGATCCGCTGCGTTTCGAATTGACGCCAGGACAAGACCACGATTCTGTCACCGGCTACCGCCTTCTTCATGAATTGGACTTCTGCCCGGGTGAAGTGTTGGCTGATCGCGCCTATGATACCAATGCCATTCTGGACCCGTTAGATTCTGAAACGTATAAAGAGCGACACTTAATTGAATGCTTTTTCTATGAAAAAACCAGCGAACATGTTCATGGCTCTTTTGACACTGCTTTCAATTCGTTTATGGCTTAAATAGGTTTGCGTACAGGCCCTACACCAGGGTTAATGATATTCAAGCTTGTGCCAATCTGTTCGAATATGCGCAAAACGTTATCGAGTTGTGCCGTGGTGTGTGTCGACATAACAGAGGTGCGAATTAATTCATTGCCCTCTTGGACGGCAGGAGAAACAATAGGGTTCGTAAATACGCCATGTTGTTGAAGCTGTTTCCAAAAATGAAACGTCCTAGGGGTATCTCCAATAAGGATTGGAATAATAGGCGTAGTACTCTGGCCGATATCAAAGCCCATACGCTGAAGCGATTCGCTGAACTTGCGGGTATTCGCCCACAGTTTGGCACGTAAATCTTCACCGTTCTCAATGATATTCAGAGCGCTTATTGCAGCCGCTATGCTCGCCGGTGTCATACTTGAGCTAAAAATCATACTTCTTGCTTGATATTGGATATAATCTATGACATCATCGTCACCTGCAACGAACCCTCCCAAACTTCCAAACGCCTTACTGAAGCTTCCGGTGATAAGATCCGTCTCGGCTTCTACGTCGAAATACTCGCATGTACCCCTGCCATTCTTTCCAAGTACTCCAATACCGTGGGCATCATCGACAAGCAAGCGTGCTTGATATTTATGCTTCAAATAGACGATGTCCTTCAAGTTAGCCGCATCGCCATCCATGCTAAACACGCCGTCAACAATAATGAGCTTACCGGAGTGATTAGGAATGCTCCTCAATTTATTTTCCAGATCATCCATATCATTATGCTGAAACCTAAGCATCTTACCTACACCAAGCCTTATTCCATCAATAATGGAGGCATGAACGGCACGATCAATTATCGCCACATCACCTCGACCGAGCAAGGCCGAAATAGCGCCGAGATTGGTCTCGTAACCTGTGGAGAAAACGATCGCCCTATCCTTCTTCAAAAAGGTCGCCAATCGCTCTTCCAACTGGGTATGTAGCGTCAAAGTACCGTTCAAAAGCCTCGAACCGGAAGATGAAGTGCCATATTTAGAGATAGCCTCTGCCGCTGATACCATGACTGTCGGATTATGCGATAACCCCAGATAATCGTTAGAACCCATCATAATCATGGGTAAACCATCTAAAACGACTTCTGTTCCATTTTTTTCATGTATGGGTTCAAAGTAAGGATACATTTGATCGGAACGTAATAACTTAAGAAAATCCCAATCGGTACATTTTTGAAAAACATCCATAACTTTTCCTCCTAATAACGGATTGTTAACGCTTTCCGAACATCGCCAACCTATGAGTACTTACGTAAGCCTAAAGCTGAGACATACAGTGCAGTTTTACAATGATACTCCCTTCTCTTGTTAATCACCGCAAGATGAATTTGGGGAAATATTAATCCCTTACCATCAAATACTAAAACTACTTAAAAATGATAATATGCAACAAGAGAATTATTGTCAATAGGTTGGGGGGGGCATTTCTGGATCGGATACAATTAGTGGGATAAAAAATATAAGGGCTAGCATCGCGACAAACATGCCAGGCACTTGGTTTAATCTCAAATGTGCCTTTAATCCTGCAACTGGTGTAGGACGCATCTGGATCAATGATGTTTTGGTGAAAACTCGACAGTACAATACTACTGACCGTGAATGGCACTTCAGAACGGAACGTACAACAATGGAATTTCGAAGGGCAATTATTCCGAGGCGCACTTCAAGAACTTGCGAATGTATCGAAAGGACAATTAGGAATAACACACAACTGCATGAGCGGATTCTTGATTCAGAGAATTCGCTCATTTTCATGCAAAAGAGATTGAAAAAATACCGATAGCCTCTTGCACTCAACCGTTTGCAAAAAAATAAGAAGAGAACCGAACCTTTTTTCGATACAGAGACAATATAGTGTGTAAGCTGCTTGCTTAGGAGGGCCGTCTGAATGCAAATTACTCATACAGCGATTTCGGGTTAAGATCTGGAGGAGATTCCGAATTTTTGAACGTATCCGTGCCTGCTCTCGGGAAGAGTCTTATTGGGATCAACCTACTGCGTTGATGGATGGGACGAACCAAATGATATCGCAGTCAATACGAAAACTGACCGGTTAACAGCAGACTGTGGTTAGCGCAAATAGCGACGATGTACGCGTATATATCGAGATTGGTAAAAAGTAACAACTTATTACAACAAACCGATAGAAAAGATGACGAGGATCAAATCGCAGCAATTTCAGGAAAAGGCCGCGAGCGTAATCGTCGATGGGATCGTGGAAGCTGTCCACAAACTTTAGATCATCTGACTTCGTCTTCATCTCGTCTTTATTCGGCACAAATACACCACGGTAATGAAAGTTGGAATTCATCCGGTCCGAAGGAGGGAGGTGAAAATGTCGTTGGGTTTGCGATTTCAGCGATTAATGCATAAGCAAGGTGTAATAGCTATGGGCTTTTTGGCGCCGAGCGTGCTTGGTTTCTCCCTATTTTATTTAATCCCGTTTGTGATAGGCATTGTGTATTCGTTTATGGATAAGACGAGCGGAGGGGTGTTCGTCGGCCTGGCTAATTATGAGACGGTGCTGGGCAGCGGCTCGTTTCGCAAGGCGGCATTGAACACATTGTGGTTCACAGCCGTTAGTGTGCCTCTTCTCATCGTAGTGTCACTGGTTCTGGCGTTGCTATTGAATGGAAATGTCTATTTCCGACGTTGGATACGAACAGCTTATATTTTGCCGCTCGTCGTGCCGGTCGCCTCCGTGGTGATGATTTGGCAAATTATGTTCGACTGGAACGGTTCGCTTAATGCGTGGCTTTATGGTCTGGGCTGGGGGCGGATCGATTGGATGAAGTCAGAATGGGCAAGAGCTGTGCTGCTGATTGTTTATTTGTGGAAGTACGTCGGCTACAACATGATCCTGTTTCTGGCGGGATTGCAGGGCATTCCGAAGGATTATTATGAAACGGCCGATTTGGAAGGCGCCGGACCTGTTCGGAAGCTGTTCAACATTACGCTCGTCTATTTGACCCCGACGATGTTTTTCGTCGTTCTGATATCGGTTATTAACTCGTTCCGTATTTTCCGTGAAACGTACTTGATTGCCGGAAACTATCCGCACGATAGCATTTATATGCTGCAGCACTATATGAACAATATGTTTATGTCATTGGATGTACAAAAGCTAACCGCAGCGGCCGTTCTTATGGTCATTTGCATACTGGCCATCGTCTCCGGCATGCACTCGCTTGAAGGCCGGTTCAGGCGATTCATGGAATGAAGGGGGAGGGAGATGAACGTTTTTCATAAAACTGCACGGTCTCTGTTTCTTATGGCAACTGCGTTGATCATGATATTGCCGCTGGTTATTCCGGTCACGAATTCGCTTATGAGCGAGAAGGAGATTGCAAGCAATTACGGCTTCATTGGCAAAATGCTGGATGCAGGATCAGGGGCCAAGGACATATTTGTTAATTTAAAGCTCATACCTGACTGGGTATCGTTCGAACAGTACGGGAAAATACTGCTGGAGACGCCGATCTTCTTGAACATGTTCTGGAACTCTGTGTTGCTGGTTGTACCGATCATAGCAGGACAGGCCGTTGTCGGAGCGCTTGCTGCATACGCTTTTGCCATGCTGCGGTATCGGGGAAGGGAAGCGTTGTTCATGGTATATTTGATGGCTATGCTAATGCCTTTTCAGGTAACGCTTGTCCCAAACTATATCATCGCTGACATCCTGGGGCTTGGAAACAGTGCCGGCGCTATTATCTTACCGGGCATTTTTTCCGCATTCGCTGTGTTCATGCTGCGCCAGTTCATGCTTTCCGTTCCGTATGCTTATGTCGAGGCGGCCATTATGGACGGTGCATCGCATCCATTTATTTTCTCCAGAATCATCGTTCCATTATTAAAGCCGGGGATCGCGGCGCTCGTCATTTTGCTGTTCGTGGATTACTGGAATATGGTGGAGCAGCCATTAATTTTTCTCGATGATGCCTTTAAACAGCCGCTATCGCTGTATTTATCTCGCATTCAACAGGAGGCTATAGGGGTCGGCTTCGCCGCATCGGTCATGTATATGTCGCCGATTGTCCTCTTGTTTCTGTATGGGGAGTCTTATTTCGTACAAGGTGTTCAGCTTTCCGGTATTAAGGGGTAAGGGGGAATGGTGTGTGGAACCGGGCGATGAAGAACAAACACTTACAGGTCACCAAAAAATGCTCCGGCTACTCATCATTGTATTTATTAGCGCACTGCTGATTCTTACGTTATACAGCAATACGCTGTGGACGATGAATCTCCCCAGAGTTTGGACGGAGACCGGGAGACAAGGCCAGCTTGTTCAAAACTTTCGGGCCAGCGGAACGCTGCGGCCTGCGAACGAGATCGAGCTTTCAAGCGTCCAGGGATGGATTGTAAGCAGCGTCCGCATTAAAGCAGGAGACTGGGTAAAGAAGGATCAAGTACTGGTCACTTATGAAAATCGGGCCGCCGATAGCCTTCTGCAGGATGAGCAAGCGATGCTCGCACAAATGAGGCTAGAGCTGGAGGGGCCGAAGGAGCGTTACGTCGAAGCGACAAAAAACGGCGACGATTCGGGTAAGCGCACCGCCAAACGGGAGATCGAGATCGCGCAGCTGAAAATCGGCGTTCAAGAGAGAAAGATAAGCAACTTACAGCAGAATATTGAAACCAATCGGCAAATCGTCGCGCCATTCGACGGCGTAGTCGCCAAGGTAAATGCAGTCCAGGGCATGCCATCCGCAAAAGATAGCTTCGATGTGCGTCTATCCAACACGAGCTTGGGGTACCAGGCTGCATTCCTGCTTCCCGTCTCAGCCACCGAACAGCTGAAGCCCGGCGACAAGCTTAACGTCAACGTCAAGAGCCGCAACGTCACCAAACGAGTGGAAGGTACGGTTGCGGCAATGGAATATTCCGATGCTAATGTCGGAGCAGCCTCTCCTGTGTCACCGATTGAAGGAGGTGAGCAGCAGAAGGCAACGGCCACCAGGACCATTCGCCTGCTTGTGACGGTGCAAGGAGAAGAGCTGCAAGGTGGCGAGCAAGCAAGTGTACATTTAACCGTTACATCGGCTGAAAAGGGCGGCATGCTCGTGTCGAACAAGGCGATCCGTCATGTGAGCGGTAGCCCGTACGTTTACGTGGTGGAGGAGAAAAAAGGGCCGCTTGGCAACACCTATCACCTCCGCAAGACGGAGATTGAAACAGGCGATGCGAATGACAGCGAAACCGTCGTGCTAGCCGGTGCATCTCTGAATCAAGCAATCGTCGTCGAAAGCAGTGAACCGTTAGTGGATGGGCAGAGAGTCAGAATGAAGTAGAGCATATCCATACTAGAGTTTTTTGAACTCGCCATAATAAACGAAAGAAGGGTTTCTTTTGAAAAAATGGTTGACAGTACTCAGTTGCGCAGTACTAGCGATTTCCTCAACAGCATGCTCCAGCGGGAGCGATAAAACTACGAGTAATGATACCAAGGAGCGCAAAAAAGTTGTTCTATCCGTGTTTGAGGCGAGCGATTTCTACAAGCAGGCGAAGATGAAGTTCGAGGAAAAGCATCCGGATCTGATGATTGAAATAAAGGAGTATGCAGCGGAAGGTGGGAGTGAGGAGGGGAAGCTTGAGAAATATGTTCAAACAACGAATACGCAGCTGCTTTCCGGTAAGGGAGCCGATTTGATCGATCTGGACGTGAGCGGGCTGCAAGTCGGGAAATACGTCAACAAAAACGCGCTCGTCAACCTGAATGAATTTATGAACAACGATAAGTCGTTCGATTCGAACCACTATTATATGAACATTTTTGAACATGTCAAAATGAACGGCGGCCTTTACGCTCTGCCAACACGATTTTTTCTCGATACATTGGCCGGGGATTCCGGAGGCATCAAGAAAGCAGGAGTCCAAATTGACGATAAAGATTGGACGTGGAGTCAGTTCGCGAAAGCCGGAAAGCTGCTGAATAGCAAGGAGGGTCGCTATGCGATGGGAAATACGCCTCCTGAGCAAATGCTCGGCTATCTCGTTGCGGACAATTATTCGACACTGGTCGATACGTCCAAACGCAAAGCCGACTTTTTGTCGCCGTTCTTTACCGACCTGCTTAAGCAGGTGAAGACGATGTATGACGACAAAGTGATTACAGCGAGCCCGGTCAATTTCGGGGATGCTTATTTTTATCCATCTCTACTCACTTCACCGGAGGAGTATTTTACAGGGCCTGCGGAATTTTTTGAGCAAGGAAAAGTGTATTCGAAGCCGCATGTGAACGGTCAGAAGTCGGGAGTTTCGTTCCAGGGGAACAAGTCGATCGCTATGAACGCGAACTCGAAGGTTAAGCCGGAAGCTTGGGAGTTCATCAAGTTTCTGCTGTCCGAAGACGTTCAAGCACAGAAACGGCTGCAAGGGTTCTCCGTGAACAAGTCGGTCAATGAGAAGATATTGGGGGAATTGGCCGCTAAAGGCTCGGCGGCGACTAACTCAGGGACAGAAGTTCCTGTATCTGCTGAGGGCATTCAAGCGCTGAAGCAAATGATTGCGGGCGCGAATATTTACATTACGGACGACGGCAAGATTCAATCTATTATAGCTGAAGAAGCCAAGGCATATTTCAGCGGACAGAAATCAGCCGATGACGTAGCCAAGTTGATCCAGAACCGTGTTACGACTTATATCAACGAATAAATCCTACAAGCTCACAAAGAAAGGAAGATTTTCAATGAAAAAATGGATGACACTCTCCCTGCTTGTTGTATTTACAGCCACGATGACGGGTTGTTTTGGAACCGAACCCGACACGATGCCAAGCAAGGAATCAAGCAAGATGATTGATGGGCAACAAACACAAACCCAAGCGTCTACAACACAATCGTCCCCTGCGTCCCAATCGCCGAAGCCTGATACTGCTGCGGTTGCAGACGGCAAGTATGAAACAAAGCTTTTATTTTCCGAACAACTGGAAATTTTGATTCCAAAAGAGTTCAAAGAAAAATCAAGCAAAACAGGGGAGGTTATCTATAAGGATAAGAGCGAAGAAGTGACGATTAGGATCCACCATGATCCCGAACAATCGACAACGGATCGAGATCTGGATCCACGTTTGCTGCAGAAGCTTGCTGACATTATGAAACAAAATTATAAAGACGCCAAGCTGCTCCGTGAGGAAGTGATTAAAGTGAATGGCAGGCAGCTTATTGTTGTCGAAGCGGATACTAAAGATAAATACACCATGACATCGTGGGGACTTTTAAACAGAGAGCATTTGGAAATCGAAATCACTTGCCCGGTAAAAAAGAAAGCGGAGTGGCAAGCCGTTGCAAACGATATCGTGAATTCGATCAAGACGAAGTAGCAGTCGCGTCACCAACCACTTTCGCAGAAAGTGGTTTTGTTTTGTCTGAAGATAAAGGCGATTCAATGACTTAATAAGCCGAAAGTAGTTCTAGAAGGCAATAAGGCGTATGTTGTCGAATAACTCATAAACCACATTTGTAAGGAGCGACAATACAGTGACTTTGATTAGAACTTTTACTGAGGGTGACGAAATCATCGGATTTTATTTGCTGAAGAAAGCCGATATAAAGCAAACCAATTCAACACCTCCGAAAGATTATTTTGATATTGTCTTGGCTGATACTAGCGGAGAAATCCCGGCGAAGCTCTGGGATGTTTCTCCTGCCGATAAAGAGACATACTTCCCGATGATGCTGGTGAAGGTGCAAGGGCACGTTCAAATGTATCGTGAAAAGCCTCAGATGAAGATTAACCGAATTCGCAAGGCAACGGAAGAGGATGGGTATACGCTGACGGACTTTATCAGATCAGCACCGATTCAACCGATTGATCTGGTACATATGATCAAGCAAACGGCAGCAAGCATTCAGGACAGTGACATTAGAAGCGTGGTGGAGTTCTGTATCTGCAAGGTAGAAGAGAGGCTTATGCATTATCCGGCTGCGAAGGGAATGCATCATGCTTACTATGCAGGGCTGGCTTATCATATTTGTCGGATGCTTGAGCTCGGTGAATTTGTGGCAAAGCAGCGTCCTTTCCTTAATCTCGACCTAATCAAAGCCGGCATTATACTGCATGACATAGCGAAACCTGAGGAGATGAATGCACAGCTCGGGATTGTGACGGATTATAGCTTTAAAGGGAAGTTGTTGGGACATATTTCGTTAGCGGCAAACTGGATAATTGAAGCTGCTATTGCTTTGGGCATGGACACCTCGGATGAGAAAATCGTTATACTCCAACACTTGGTTCTTTCTCATCACAATCTCGGGGAATGGGGCAGCCCGGTGCAGCCGCAAATACCCGAGGCCGTAGCGTTGCATTATATCGACACACTGGATGCAAAGCTTCAGGCTGTTGAGGATGCGTTAGATTCGCTGCCGGATTCGGAGGAATGGACGCAACCACTTAAGATCATTGAGAATAAACAAATATATCGGATGAAAAAATAAACGATTTTTTCTATGGGTACATTAAAAGTCGCATATCATGCGGCTTTTTCGTTTTATGACATTGAGAAATATAACGGTAGGTGTCGGTTGCATTATTTGTGTAATCATTACTATTAAGCTGTAAATGAAAGGGGATGGTTAGTATATTCCAAACAGAAGTGAGAAATGAACATACACATTAATAAGGTATAAAAGTAAAATGATGGCAAATGGAGGGTGTCCATTTAATAAACTATAACATAGAGGAGGTAATTTATTCATGAGAACGAAGCTTTTCCGCATGTTTTTGGTCTTTTGTCTGGGTGTATTCTTTTTGTTAACCGTTTGCTCAGTGTCGCCGGAACGTGTAAATGCGGCTTCCACGTCGTATGAGGCGGAAAACGGAACCATGAGCGGAACGGCGAACTCAGTAACTTGTAAGGCTTGCTCCGGCGGTTTCAAGGTTGGGCATATTGGCAGCAGCTCGGCGAATTATGTGACACTGAATGTCAATGTAATAAGTAAGGGATCGTACAATATGGATATCTACTTCCTAGTAAACGGTACGCGAGACTTTTACATCAGTGTCAATGGCGGAACAGGAACGCAAAAAACGCTGATTGGTTCAAACTGGGGCACTCCTGTAAAAACTTCTGTGCCGGTACAGTTGAATGCCGGAAACAATACGATTAAATTTTACAATAATGCGGCGAATGCACCGGATTTGGACCGTATTGTTATCACTGGCAATACAGTTACGGCGGGCTGGACCGAGATACCTTGGGACAAGAATTCTTATTATGTTCAGAACAGGACAGGAGCGCCTATGTCCGAACGATTTTGGATCGTAAATGGTGTTTATACTACCCGGGTTTACGCAGGTGAAGAGCGGGTTGAGATGCGCTGGGATAATTGGACCGATCAAAACAAAGATAATATGTGGGAGGCCGACGTCATGTTCGAGCCTGGAACGGAAAAGACCGCGATTATGCAGATCAAGAGCAACACGGGCGGCGAACCGATCTATATTCAGGCAACGGCCGATGGCAACATTCGTAACAATGGCGATTCTACTAACATCGCGACAAACATGGCAGGCACTTGGTTTAATCTCAAATGTGCCTTTAATCCTGCAACTGGTGCAGCACGCATCTGGATCAACGATGTTTTAGTCAAAACTCGACAGTACAATACTACTGACCGTGAATGGTACTTCAAGAACGGAACGTACAACAATGGAATCTCGAAGGGCAAATATTCCGAGGCGCACTTCAAGAACTTGCGAATGTATCGGAAGGACAATTAGGAACAACACACAACAACTGCATGAGCGGATTCTTGATTCAGAGAATTCGCTCTTTTCATGCAAAGAGATTGAAAAGTGATTTAAGGGATTCAAAAGTGCATTTCATCCAAAAACTATCTATATAAAATCAAAAGGTTGTATCATGTTTATAGAGTTTTAGAATAAAGGTAATGGAACGGGGGGATCATTTATGTATAGAGTGGCTATTTGTGATGATGAGGAAAAACACAGAGAGTTTGTTAAAAGCATTCTAATTACTTTGTCGATAAAGACAAATATTGAATTTGTCATCGAATTATTCGGCTCGGGAGAGCAGTTGGTATCTTATTATGAGCGCCATGAAACTCCATTCCATATTTTAATTTTGGACATTGAAATGAATGGGATGAACGGGATTCAAATAGCCCGAACCATAAGAGGTTTAAATAACC
>NZ_JTHN01000148.1 GCF_001399685.1 Paenibacillus sp. A3 | reverse complement strand
GGTCGAGGGCTTATCCAAAAACATAAGCTAACGATAGAAGTTGAAAAAATTTCGCATCTAGTTTTCAAGGTGCAAGCCTTGATTATGTTTGGTGATGATGGCGGAAGGGAACCACGCGTACCCATCCCGAACACGACCGTTAAGCCTTCCAGCGCCGATGGTACTTGGACCGCAGGGTCCTGGGAGAGTAGGACATCGCCAAGCAGCAACCCCATTCGGGGTTATTTTTTTATAATCTTCGGAATTTATCCGAATTCTCATATTCTACCCCAAAAAAGAGCAGTTGCCTTAGGCAAACTGCTCTTTTTTTACTGAATCCTTGTGGGATTACGAAAACCTTACTATAGTGATGAGACCCTTCAACAGCCAACAATTTACGACCTTTTTGTCATTTTTTTAGCCAGGAGCCACCAGTCGTATGCCAACACGGGGATTTCCGGCGGAGCCAATGACGGCCGTTTGCACACAGTATCTCGCAGCGTAACGGCAGCAACGATCGGACATCGATGCTCTAGCTTGCGGCGGCATACGCAAGCCCAGGGGGATCTTTGCTTTATGGATCACGCCTGTTATTTGCTTTTGCAAATATTTATAGATGAAACTTGGCTTCCTCACAACTGTACCGATACAGTTGTGCTTTCTATTTATTGTAGCACTTGGTACTCACCATTAGAATTAAGTGGGCAAGGGGTATTATATCGTAATTGATACAAGGAGGTAAGATGAAATCATGGCTTATTACATCAATGGCAACCGCCGGAATTATTTCATCGAATTTTGAGCCGGTCGTCCCGTCGTCTTGCTGCACGGCATTAGCAATTCCGGGCGAGCCTGGGCGCCTCAGATAGCGCCGCTGGTCGAAGCGGGATTTCGGGTGATTGTGCCGGACCATGCTGGGCACGGTGCCTCGGCAAGGCTAGACCGAGCGTTCGGCGTGTCCGACATCGCCGCGGACGTGCTTGCGCTTCTCGATCATTTTTCTATCGAATCCGCCGACATCATCGGCCTGTGGCTGGGTGGAATGGTGGCGCTCGAGATCGCGCTCACACAGCCTCGGTGCGTCGGGAAACTCATCGTCGCCAACAGCTTCGATACGACGGCAACGGAGGAGTTCCGGACCATGGCTGAAGGATGGGCTAGAACGTTCTGCGGTGAAGACGGTGCCGGTTAAGCGGTTTGAAGGCATCTGGCCTATGAATGTCAATGAAGCCTTCCGGGCAAGCGCGGAAGGGATGAAGACCTATCAGGTTTGGCACGGCCTGGCGGCGACGGCCGACGGACGGTCGCTCGCCTATGTGGCGGAGGGGATTGTCGGCTTCGATGCGACTACGCGCCTGGCATCCCTTTCCATGCCCGTCTTATTCATCGCAGGCGAGCAGGACCGCATGTCACCGCCAGCTTTTTCCCGGCGCATGGCGGATCGCGTTCCGAATGAGCGCTATATCGAGATCCAGGGCGCCGCGCATATTTCCAATGTGGATTCGGCTGTGGCATTTAATGAGGCCGTCATTACATTTCTGGGCGGTGCGCCGACGAGTGTCACGTCAGCTTAGGATCGCCATGCATAATGAGTGATTCGACATTGCTGACGGCTCATTGCCATTGTGATGAGTGTAGCGGTCACTGAATTGATTCGAAGTTATTCGAGACTCATCGCTGTGAGGAGACTCGGTAAGCGTTTTTTGCATGGCAGGCGTGTTAGGCACAGAATAAGGAAACCATTTTCAGCTTAGACGAGCCGAATGTAAATTGCAGAGGGGATATATAATGTGAATATAAAAAGCATCTTATTTTTAACAGCAATAAGCTTGATATGGGGTTCACAATTTTTCTTTGTAGATATTATTATCTCTAAAGTGCCTCCAGTTACACTTGCAGCAGCAAAGGCATTTGTTGGAGCTATTACATTAACCTTGATCTATTTTTTATTTACCAAGAAAGGGCAACGTCAACCTTCTTCCACTTATCAAAATAAGAAGGTAAGAGTTCTTTTTGTTGCCGGATTCCCATTTTTACGCTGCTTATCTTGTTTATTTATCTTAGCTGCCCTTCAGTTATCTGGAGGGTTTTCTGCTTTCAGAACCCCTTTTACAAATCATTTAAAAGATCATGTACTCCCGTTAACAATTCTATCGATTGAATTTTACAATAGTCTTCTATTCTTAAAATAGAAATTGCGAAGCAGGGAGGCTGAAAATTTAAGCATATGTTGTTTCGATCAAAATTGGTATCGATACCAGAGTCAGCTGTGGAGGTAGGCGCTTTTTATTTTCTGAAAATTGGTATCGATACCAATTTCGTAAGGAGGTGAAAATTCCATGAGTTGGTACTTCAAAAGCTTGGGAAAAAGAAAGATCGTTGAGTTTGTCATCTTCGCCTTGTTCATCTTCTTTTTTCTGGGACCGCTAATCAATTTGGCGCTGCTTGCCTTTTCGGGAAAGTGGCAGTATCCGGCGGCGCTGCCGCAAAGCTGGTCTTTGACCTGGTGGAAATTCGTATTGTCCCAGCCTGAAATTTTAAAATCGATTGGCTTGTCTTTCCTGATTGCTTCCGTCGTAACGGCGCTATCGATTGTCATCTGCGTCCCCGCGGCCTATGCTTTTGCGCGTATTCGGTTTCCGTTCAGCCGTTGGTTTCTGTTTTCGTTCCTGCTGACCAATGCGTTTCCGAAAATGGGCTTATATGTTGCTATCGCCGTGCTTTTTTTCAAGGTCGGTTTGATGAATACCTTTGTGGGCGTTGTTCTTATTCACGTGATTAACACCTTGATGTATATGACATGGATTCCTGCCGCTTCCTTCAAGAGCGTGCATCAGGCACAGGAAGAAGCCGCAAGAGACGCGGGAGCGGGGCCGTTTCGCGTGTTCTGGAATATTACGCTTCCGATGGCGCTGCCGGGCATTATTGTGGCTTCGATCTTTACCTTCCTGTCCTCTTTGGACGAAGCACAAGGAACGTTTATGGTAGGGATGCCCGATTTCAAAACGATGCCGCTGATTATGTACGGAGCGGTACAAGATTATCCGGCAACGGCCGGCGCCGTATTTTCCATTATCTTGACGCTGCCTACCATTATTTTGCTGATGGTGTCACGACGCTTTGTCAGCGCAGATGTGATGTCCAGCGGCTTCACCATGAAATAGCAAGGAGGCAGGACCATGACGGCTCCAGTCCAATTATCGATTCGAAATTTATCCAAACGTTACAAAACAGGCGAAGGCGTGACCGGGATATCGTTCGATATCCATCATGGAGAGCTCGTTACTTTGCTGGGCCCGTCCGGCTGCGGCAAAACGACGGTACTCCGCTCGGTCGGCGGATTTCTGGAACCGGACTCGGGCGATATCCTGATTGCAGGCAAGAGCGTGCTGCATTTGCCTCCGGAGAAGCGTCCGACCGCGATGGTATTTCAAAGCTATAATCTATGGCCGCACATGAATGTGTTCGAGAATCTGGCGTTTGGCCTGAAAATCCGCAAAATGAAAAAGGACCAAATTCAAGAAGCAGTGGATCGGGCACTCAAGCTCGTTCGGCTGCCCGGCGCGGAGAAAAAACGGCCGACCGAGCTGTCGGGCGGTCAGCAGCAGCGTGTGGCCGTGGCGAGAGCTCTGCTGCTGGAACCGGCGGTTCTGCTGCTGGACGAGCCTTTCTCGGCGCTGGACGCCAAATTGCGCGCAGAGCTCCGGGAGGAGCTCCGGGAAATCCAATCGTCGACAAAGCTGACGATGATGTTCGTCACTCATGATCAGGAAGAGGCGCTGTCGCTGTCCGACCGGATCATCGTCATGAACCGCGGTCATATTGAGCAGTCCGATTCGCCGCAAGCCATCTATGACGCTCCGCAGACGCTGTTTGTTGCGAATTTTATCGGACGCATGAACATGCTGGAGGGGGTGGCGCATAACGGAAGCATCACGCTGCAAAACCTGGAGCTTCCCGATTCCAGACATCTGCACGGCGATGTTGTAGTCGCGATTCGGCCGGAGGATGTCCGATGGAAGGATGCGTCGTTCCCCGGTCTGGCGGCTACCGTGAAGCAAGTGATGGTGCTCGGGCATTACGCTGAAATCACGCTGCTTACTGAAGCGGGCGTCCTGCGCATGTTCCTGCCACGGGAAGAAGCCGTCGAGCTATCCGGCGGACAATCGGTCTCGCTTACATTTGCCAAGCACGCTGCTTATCCTAAAATTTCGGCATAGCTGCCGGCCCAACTTCGAGGAGGATGTCTACCATGAGTATCAATTTCGGCGGTTTCAAGCAAAAGGGTAAAGGTCTCGTTCTTGCTTCTCTATCCGCGTTTACGCTTCTGGCGGGCTGTTCGGCGGGAGCGGGAGGCGGCGCTAACTCCGCGGCTCCTGCCAAGAATGAAACGGCTGCAGCGCCAAGCGGCGGTACGACGGAAATTGCGTTTTACTTCAGCGGATCGCAAAACGTGCAGGAATTATGGAAGCATCTGAAAGACATGTACGAGAAAAAACAGGACAAGGTGAAGGTCAAGCTCGTCTTATTCCGTCCGGACAAGGCGAACAGGCGACCATGAACCGTATTGTAGCCGCCAAGAAAGCGGGGAACAGCACGATCGACGTGGATCTGTACGAAGCCAACGGTGGGTCTGATTTGGCCGCCGACAAAAAAGACAATGTCTTCGAGAAGCTGGACGAGAAAAAAATCCCGAATCTCAACTTGATGAATCCGGCGAATATGAAGGATGCGGGCTACAAAGTGGTGCCTTACCGGTCTTCCTCGGTCCTTCTTGCTTATAACAGCGCGAAAGTGCCGACGCCGCCGAAAACGCTCGATGAGCTGTACGACTGGATTCGAAACCATCCGGGCCGATTCGCCTACAATGATCCGGCTACCGGCGGTTCCGGCGCTTCGTTCGTGATTACCGCCTTGTACAAGTCTCTGCCGGAAGAGGCGATCCATAATGAAGATAAAGGCATTGAACAGGAATGGGGCCCGGGCTTCGAGCTGCTCAAATCGTTGTCCAAAGACATGTACCAGCAGGGCGTATATCCGAAGAAAAACCAAGGGACGCTCGACCTGCTCGCCAACGGAGAGGTGGACATGATTCCGGCTTGGTCCGATATGGCGCTGGAGCAAATCAACAAAAAGCTGCTGCCCGAAACGACGAAGCTCGCACAGATTGAGCCGGCATTTACCGGCGGACCGGGAAGACTGGCCGTACCGAGCATGTCCCAGCATAAAGAAGCGGCTTACGACTTCATCAATTTTGTGCTGAGTCCGGAAGCGCAGGCCGAGGTTGTCAATAAAATCTACGGCTTCCCCGGTATCGAATGGTCGCATATGCCTGCCGATCTGAAGAAAAAGTTCGAAGGCGTGTCCGTCAACTACCGCTCCTTTAATCTCGGGGATTTGGAAGCCGACGCGATGAAACGCTGGCAGAAGGAAGTCGCCGGTCAATGAGCACCCAGTCGCTGGTCACCGGCAAATCGTTAAGACCAGCCTTGTTCGGACGCGGAGCGGGACGTTCCGCGCTCGGACTGGTCATGGTGCTGCCGTCCTTTTTACTGCTGCTCTTGATGATTGTGGTGCCGATCTTCACGTCCGTTCAGGAAAGCTTGAGCGGAAGCGACGGCCGGCTTACGTTGGAGCATTACCACTTTCTGTTTACCGATCCCGCCATGCTGGCGAATATCAAATATACGCTTTATTTGACGCTGGTTTCGTCGGTGCTGGTGCTGCTCATTGCTTATGGGCTTGCCGTGTTTTTACGGTTTAGTACAGGCATTCTCGCGAAGTGGATAGAACGTCTCTATTATATTCCGATGTTCATTCCATCGGTGATCGCGACATACGGAATTATGAATATGTACGGTAATCACGGCTGGCTGGCCCGCATCCTGCTGCTGTTCACCAATGAGCCGATGATGAAAGTGCTCTTCGATTTCAAAGGGCTGCTGCTCGCCAATTTATGGTTTCATATTCCGTTTGCCACCATGCTGCTTAGTTCCGCGCTGTCGGGTATTCCGAACGCCGTAATTGAAAGCGCGAAGGACGTCGGAGCGGGGAAGATCCAAGTGTTTACCCGCATTATCATTCCCTTGTCGTTCAAATCGCTGCTGGTGGCTGCCACGTTTGTCGTGATGGGTATTGTCGGAAGCTTCACGGCTCCGTTCCTGATCGGCCCGAATGCGCCGCAAGTGCTCGGGGTGGCGATGCAGCAGCAGTTTTCGGTTTATTTTGAAACCGGCATTTCCAGCGCATGCGCCGTATTTATGTTTGTTCTATGTTCCCTCGTCGGCTATTTCTATATTCGCAGCATGATGAATGAGGAAAAGTAAGCAACCGAAAGCGGGGATACTGTATGAAAGATTTGCTGATCGTCGAAGGAAAGCTGACTCCGCTCAGTTCGAAAACCCATATTACCTATCAGTTTTATATGCCTGAGCCCGCGGAATGCCTGGTTATTGATTTTAGCTACAGCCCTAAAAAATTGGACGACCCAAGCGTCTCCCGCGAGCTGATTGAAGATACGATCGACAGGTATGTGAACCCGTCTTTACAACCCGTCTACAAGGAACAATGGGAAAAGTTCGTTCCGCTGCAAAATCTGCTCACGCTATCGATCGACGACCCGGACGGATTCCGGGGATCGGCGCACCGCCATCCGAATGAGCAGCATCATGTATTGTCGCCGAAGGAAAGCTCTCCGGGCTTTATTGCGGGCCCGATTCAAGAGGGGATCTGGCGGGTTACCATAAGCGTTCATTGCGTCGTGACCAAAGCGTGTCATTATACATTAAGCATCCGGGGAGGAGCGTCGGCGCATGAACTGGCTTCCGTTTGAACTGCATACCCACACGCCTCACAGCGACGGCATCCATACGCTGCACGATATGTGCAGGAAAGCGGCAGAACTAGGTCTCCGAGGCATCGCCTTGACGGATCACAACACCACATCGGGGCTGGCCGATGCGGCCCGAGTGACGGACGAAACCGGAATATGCATCGTTCCGGGGATGGAGTGGACGACATTCTACGGGCACATGCTGACGCTCGGCGTACCGTATTGCGAATGGCGCGATCTGGGCCCGAAAGATATTTTGAAGGGCATTGACCGGGTTCACCGGCAAGGGGGCGTGGTCGGCATCGCGCATCCGTTCAGTATGGGCAGCCCGATTTGTACGGGGTGCCATTGGGAGTATGACATCCAGGACTGGCATCAAATCGACTATATGGAAGTATGGCACGAAACGCTGCCTCCGCTGCGTAACCATAACGCCCCGGCGTTCGAGCAATGGACGAATTTGTTAAATCAGGGAGTGCGCATCGCCGCTACAGCCGGCAGGGACTGGCACCATTCCTCCGAAAATAGCGATCCTTCGGCTTTTACGTACCTGGGCATCGCCGGAGATGAACGCGCTGTCACGTCTGAAGCCGTGGTGGAGGCGATCCGTTCCGGGCGCATTTGCGTAAGCATGGGGCCGCTCGTAACGCTTGAACTGCGGGCAGGCGGACAAACGTATGGCATTGGCGATGTCGTTCCACAAGCACCGGGAGAATCCGCCGAGCTTTCGGTTCAAGTGCAAGCCCCGTTTCGGACAAGCGGACATAATTTGCTGCAGGGACCAAGCTATACGATGATTGTCGAATCCAACCTGGGAGAGCTGTGCCGTGGCACCGTAACGGAGAGTGAACCGGTGTTCTTCCGAGCCATTTCCAGCGAAGGGCTGACCTGGCTGAGGGTTCGTCTGCATGGCTTGCTGGGCATGGCGTTAGCGGACGTTGCTTTTACGAATCCGCTCTATTTTGAAGCCCGGTAACGGCGTCGAAGCGATCACACAAAACAACGCGGGAGGCGTGTATTGCATGGCTATGCCCCTAATTATCGCGCATACCGGCTGCGAAGGTACGCCGGACAATACTCTGGAGTCGGCTATCGCCGGACGGAAGGCAGGTGCGGAGGTGCTGGAAGTCGATGTCAGAGCGACCAAGGATGGCGTATGCGTGCTTTATCATGACGATAATCCTTGGATCTCCGAGCTTACTTACGCCCAATTGAAGGCAAGGAACCCCTTCATGCTTCCCGCAGGACGGGAGCTGGAACGGCTGGAGACGGTGCTGCAGGCGTTCAAGGGGCAGCAGGTCTCGTTTAATTTGGATATCAAGACCGATGCCGCAGCGCTCCCCGTCATCGAGCTGCTGAACTCACTGAAGATGTGGGACCAGATTTATTTTACAGGCGAAACAAAAACGATTACAAATCTTCCCTATCGTGATAGAGTAATGTGGAATACGCCGGAAGCGCTAAAAGAGATGAACGGCGCGGCCTATGAGGCCGCCGTACGGGATTTGTGCAGCATGGCCCAGCAAAAAGGATTTGCCGGAATCAATGTGGACTATCCTTCGTGCCGTGAAGTTCTGGTGCAGTGTGCCCACGAACACGGACTGCTTGTCTGGGTGTATACGTTGCCCGAAAGCGGGATGTTTCCGGCTTATGCCGAGATGAAGCTGGACGCGGTCTCCACGTTGGACGTGAGCGCCACGGCAGCTTTGCGGGAGCGGATGTATGCGGCTCGTTGAATTATTGTTTTGAAATGAGGAAAGCAACGTATGGGTGTGAAAATCAAGGATGTGGCACGTGTGGCAGGCGTTTCGGTCACGAGCGTGTCCAGAGTTTTGAACAAGGGCGAGCATGTGAGCGAAAAGCTTGAAAAGAAAGTGCGTCAAGCGATCGAGCAGCTCAATTATTCGCCCAGTTTGATCGCCAAGAGTCTGAAACGGAATAAAACCAATCTGATCGGAGTCATTATCCCCGATATTACGTCCAATTTCCAGGCGACGATTCTGAGCAACATCGAGGAGACCTTGGGGCGCAGAGGCTACAACCTGCTTGTTTCCAACATTGTCGAAGATACGGACAAGGTCGTCAAATATTTGAATGTGTTTCAGGAGATGCGTGTGGACGGCATTGTGCTCATGCATGAAAAGCTGAACGATCATATCCGGCTTTTTTTGCAAAAAAATCAAATTCCGCTTGTGGTCCATGCCGAATTGGGGATGAATCTGCCGACGGTGATGATTGACGATTTCAAGGCCGCTTACGATGCCACCGCTTATCTTATCCGCAAGGGTCATCGGCGTATCGCGATGATTGCGGGAGACATGCGGGACTTATGCGCGGGAAGAAAGCGTTACGAAGGCTACCTCGCCGCTTGCAAGGACTACGGCATTCCAGTAGCCGAATCGATCATCCGATTCGGCGATTACAAGCTGGCCAGCGGCTACCGGTTAATGAACGAGCTTCTGGCCGAAGCCGGCGGTTCGTTTACGTCCGTATTTGCGGCGAGCGACGATATGGCGGTTGGCGCCATCAACTGCATTGCAGATCATCAATTGCGTGTGCCCGATGATATATCTGTCATAGGCTTCGACGGGAACCAAATGTCCGATGTGATCCGGCCAAGGCTCACGACCATCCAACAGCCGATGGACAAAATAGGACAAGCGACCGTTGAACTGCTTATGGAGCTTATCGAGCAAAACGATCACGCACAGCGTTCGCGCCCGGCAAGGACGATCGTGCTGGAGCACGAACTGGTGGAGAAAGCCAGCTGCCGCGACATTCATGAACGAGGTGGCTTCTTGAAGAGCTAGAAGGCGGATGGTATGGAAAAACAGCAAGATAAACAGTTCACCTTATTTCGGTTAATGGGTCCCATTTTTATAGAGCAGCTGCTTCAAACCCTTATATTGAATATAGACACCCTGATGCTCAGCAACTATTCGGATCAAGCGGTGGCCGCCGTGGGCGTGGCCGCTCATGTGTTAACCGTGGCCCAATTGATGTTCGGATTTGTTACCGTAGGGCTCAGCGTGCTGATTTCGCAATTGCTCGGCGCGGGAAAAGAACGGGAAGCCGCGAGAATGGCTTCGATTGCGATGGGGATGAACCTTGTACTGGGTCTCGTCGTCAGTCTGGCTTTGTTTATTCTGGCCAAGCCGTTATTGGGCTTGATGAAGCTGCCGCCGGAGCTGATGGAGGACGGATATACATTTTTGTCGACGGTGGGGATGCTATCTTTCACCGTAGCGATCATTAGTACGGCAGACGCGGTTTTGCGGATGCACGGTTTTCTGAAGCCGATGCTTCTACTGTCTTTCTCCGTCATTATGATCAATATTGCCGGGAACTTTTTGTTCTTATACGGCCCTTTCGGTATTCCGGTTTTGGGTGTAGAAGGAGTTGCCCTGGCGACCAACGCCAGCCGGTTATTTGGAGTAGGCCTTGCGCTATTTCTGCTGATCAAGTATTTGCCGTATCCTCTTTCCTGGAAAGACATGTTTCGGCTGCCGGTCAACGAAGTCAAGGAAATGACCAGAATTGGCATTCCATCGGCGGGGGAAAACATTTCTTATAACGCTTCGCAAATTTTTATTACGTATTTTGTTACGATGCTGGGCACTTCGGCGCTGACGACCAAAATATATACCCAGAACATAACCACATTCGTCTTTTTAGTTTCGATCTCGATCGGGCAAGCGACGTCGATGATGATCGGCCGCTTGATTGGAGCAGGTCAACATGATACCGCTTATCGCATGTGCTATCGGAACTTGCGTATCGGATGGGCGATTAATTTTGGCATAGGCTGCTTGCTCGTCATTTGTTCCCGCCCGCTGCTCGGCCTGTTTACGAACGATCCGGAAGTGATCCGTCTCGGGCAAACCCTGATGCTGCTATCGCTGCTGCTAGAAGCGGGGCGCGCATGCAATGTGATTGTCATCGGAGCGCTGAATGCCGCCGGAGATGTTAAATTTCCGGTGGTCATGGGCCTCATTTCGATGTGGGGCCTTAGCATTCCGTTGGCTTATCTTTTTGGGATCGTATGGAATTTGGGCATCCCCGGAATATGGCTTGCTTTTATTGTCGACGAGTTTCTGCGCGGCGCGAGCATGCTGCTGCGCTGGCGTTCCCGAAAATGGCAGCATATCCGGTTCGCGATGGTTAGCGGATCGGCAAAGATGTAATGGAGCTGCGTGCTTCAACACATCAAGCTTAGTCGTATTTATTCCCTGGGGGGAACGGCTAAGCTTTTTTTGTGCTATAAATCTTATTAAGGCGACGACTTTCTTACGGGGAGAACATCGATCGTTCGCGTCAATCGTTCGTGTCGAGCTTGCGCTTCGTGCGGATAAACGCGATGCATTGCTTGATTTCTTCCTCGTTTAGCGGCGCTCCGTCCAGAATCAACTCCACATCGAACCGCGTGCGCGCCTCGGTCAATTTCAGCTTATCGTGCAGCTCGACCTTCCACGCTTTCGGATAAAACGCCGGATTATCGATCCGGCCGAGCAAGTAGTCCACGGATGTTTCCAGCAGATCGGCGAGCTTCTTTAACGTTTCCAGCGGCGGTTCCCGATACCCCGATTCGTAACCTGCGTAGGTGCTTTTTGCAATGCCGAGCCGATCGGCTGTATATTGTAACGACCATTTTTTGCTTTTTCTCAGTCGCGATAATCGTGTCAGCATGGAAAATACCCCCTCATACCCATTCATTATAACATGTTCTGTTCGCGTAACGCATAAGAATATTGTTGTTTTTCGCAAGTCTATTCACTATAATAAGAATATGGTCGCGTTACGCGTACTTTTTCGGATGGATTGTGCTCAGGGCGGTATAGTCCAATCAGATGAAAGGGTGCTTGGATAGATATGAAAAAAATACTTCTGTTATCGACCGGCGGGACCATTGCTTCCGTCCCGGGCGAAAACGGGCTGGCTCCTAAAATGAGTGCGGAAGAGCTCCTGCATTATTTGCCGGAACAGAACCGGTCCTATCAGGTAGAAACCAAAATTATCATGACGATCGACAGCACGAACATGCAGCCCGAATATTGGATCACGATTGCCAAGGCCGTCTACGAGCATTACGATCAGTACGACGGTTTTGTCATTACCCACGGGACCGATACGATGGCGTACACCTCCGCTGCGCTTTCGTACATGCTGCAGAATCTGGCGAAGCCAGTCGTCATCACCGGCTCCCAAGTGCCGATTGTGTACAAAAGAACCGATGCGAAAAAAAATATTATCGATTCGATCCGTTTTGCCTGCGAGCCCGTGGGCGGGGTCTATGTTGTGTTTGACGGCCGCGTCATCATCGGTACAAGAGCGGTGAAGATGAGAACGAAAAGCTACGATGCGTTTGAAAGCATTAATCATCCTTATATCGCTTATATCGAGGAAAGCATTACGTATCATCATCCGGTGCGGACAGTGCGGAACAAGGAGCCGCGCCTGGATTGTTCGCTTTGCCCCGACGTTTTTTTGTTAAAGCTGCTTCCGGGCACGAAACCGGAGCTCTTTGATTGCCTGAAGGGGCTGTATCAAGGCGTCATAATCGAAACGTTCGGGAGCGGAGGATTGCCGTTCCAAGAAAGAAATCTGATTCCGAAAATCAACGAGCTGATCGAGGCGGGGATCGCAGTCGTTCTCACGACGCAATGTCTGGAAGAAGGGGGAGACCTGGGCCTGTATGAAGTCGGGCGGAAGGTGAACCAAGACCTGATTATTAATTCCAGAGATATGAACACGGAAGCGATTGTTCCTAAACTCATGTGGGCGCTGGGGAAAACAACCGACATCGTCGAGGTTAAGAAAATTATGGAAACCGTGGTTGCCGGTGATACGACGCCCTGACCCGAATCGAGCTGCGATAACATAAAAGTCTGCCATCTTCATCACGTAGGAGATTGGCAGGCTTTTATCGTTTTTAACGTTGAACACACGGAAAGGGCAGTCCTCCATGAATAGAGAACTGCCACGAAAGGATACTGCCCGGTTCGTCCGCTTTACTTCGACAGCACGGCCTTCGACGAGGCGGTTCTGCCCAGCGAAAACGACAGCCACGCGAAGAAAAGGCCAAGCAGCACGGTCGCTCCGCCGACCCAGCCGAGAGGGGCGGCCGTATAACGGTCCACGATCAGTCCGCCTACGCCTGCTCCGACAGCCAGCCCGAACTGAAAGACGGAAGTATTGACGCTCAAGGCAATTTCGGACGAATGCGGCGACAAGGTGATCAGGTAATACTGCTGGGCAGGCACCATCGTCTGCACGGCGCCGATCCACACCATGGTCGCCAGCATCGCACCGACAATAAGCTGTGCCGCGAAAGGAAAGGCGATTAGAATCGCAGCATGCAGAAGCAGGCTCACGTACAGCGTGGGCCGAATTCCCCATTTATCGGTAGCGAATCCCCCTATGCGCGATCCCGCGGCACTGGCGAGCCCTGCCAGCAACAGCGTCGTGCTGACAAGCGCCGTGGTCATTCCCGCTGCGGATTGCAGGAGAGGCGTAATGTACGTATAGACGGTCGAGTATCCCGTCACGAACAGGAACGAGATCAGCAGCGCCGTAACGACCCGGCTGTTCTTGAGGGCGGCCAATTGGGTCCGCAGCGGGACGGGTTCTTGCTTCGGCCGATGCGGGGGTTTCGGCTACTCTTATACCTTGATGATGCTCACGGCGCCGTTCGAGCAAAAGATGATGATCGGGGAACCGCCAATCGCCGAAACGGCGGAGTCTTCTTCAAACTAACGAGGCGCGGCAGGAACGCTTCATCTGATGAACAAAAAAAGCTTGGCCGTTTTCCTTTGCAGGTAAAGCAGCTAAGCTTTTTGGGTGGATCTCCTAAGCCACTACGCAATCTACGCAAGCGGGTTCCCACCGTGGGCCGCCCGTACGTATACGCGCTGACGGTGTTTTTCGACCTCGACAGGGGCCTCGAAAAAATCCGTCAAAATGTCCGCCTCCAGGATGCTTTCGGTGGGACCGCTGCGGACTACCTCGCCTCTGCGCAGCAGCAGCGTATGGCTGAAGGCCGGAACGATTTCTTCCGTATGGTGGGTGACGTAAATCAGCGTCGGCGACTGCTCCTGGCAGCTCAGCTCCTGGATGCTGTCCAGCAGCTTCTCGCGCGAGAACAGATCCAGCCCGTTGCAGGGCTCGTCCAGAATCAGCAGGTGCGGTTCGGCCATCAACGCCCGGGCGATCAGCACCTTCTGCTTCTCTCCCTGCGAGCAGGTCCGGAATTCCCGGTCCCACAGATGCGTGCAGCCCAGCGTGCGCATCAGCGCCTGCGCCCGGTCCAGATCTTCATCGGACAGCCGCTCGTATAAGCCGATGGTCGCGTATTTGCCGCTGATGACCACATACTGGGTTTTGTCAGTGGCGTACAGCTTCTCCTGCAGCGAGGAACTGACCCAGCCGATGGAGCGGCGCAGCTCGCGCAAATCGACTTCCCCGAACCGGTGACCGAGCACGGACACCGACCCTGTCGTCGGCCAGAGATAGCCGTTAATCATGTTCAGCAGCGTTGTTTTTCCCGATCCGTTCAAGCCCAGCAGCGCCCAATGCTCTTTGGGACGCACGGTCCAGCTGACATTGTGCAGCAAATAGTTCTGGCCGTTTTTCCAAGATACATCCTGAATGTCGATGACGTGTTCCATAGACTGACCTCTTTCCTTTGTTCGCAATTGTCTATTTCCTCATCATAAAACAAGGACGAAGCTGTGTCGATGCGAAAAGTGCTCATCCCGAAGAGCAATTTTTGCTACATTTTAATTTTTTGTGTGATAGCGGTTACAAACCAGTAATATACATAAAAAGTAGGTTATTTACACTTCCCTTTGACCGATGTACTATTATGGATATAGGCAGGGAGGAGAATTTTATATGGTAACGACCATTCAAAGTATGAGAACGGTAGTGGAGAATGAGTTGCAACTCCACGGGTACACGCCTTCGCAATTCAGCGAACTTGCAGGAATCCGTATTGAGCAGCTGGATTACCCCCGGTCCGTCACCATAGACCAGCTCGACAAGATAGCATCCGTGTTGGGGCACAGCCCCGGTTGGCTTTACGAATTGTACTTGGGCCAATGTTTCTTGAACGATAAGCTAACCTGTTCGAAGCAATTTTCCTTAGCGGAGAGCCTGTTTGAGCAAGGAAAGAAAAAAGAGGCTATTCCGCTTTACCGCCAAATTGTCGATAAAGGAAACACAGAGGACCCGCAGTATGTCATGAGTCAGTTCCGGTTGTTTCAATCGCTCATCGGAACCGGGGTGGAAGAAAACAGAGAAGCCGTGTTTCGTTTTGAAACCCATTACAAACATCTGCCGGAGGATGTCCGGCTGGACGCTCTTTTGCAGATGGCCAACGTTTATTACACCTTCGAGCGGTGGGACAAAGTCGGACAGTACGCCGATGAACTCAGAGAGCTGGCAACTGCGATCTACGAAAAGCTGATACATAACGAACTGTATAAACCGCTGCAAACGGAACGGCATTTAGTCGTGTACTACGGTCAAGGCTGTCTGATGAAAGGGGTGGCGCTAACCAAACTGGAACAATATGAAGAGGCCAAGCGCTGCGTGCAGGAGTATTCCGATCTTTCATGGTTCCAAGGTCTTGACGAGGTCGGTAAAAAGGAGGTTGAGAAATTCCGGATATGGGGTAAAGGAAACGGGCTCATCCTCGAATTGAATACGGGGAACCTCAAAGTACTGCCCGAATTATCCGCCTATCTGGACGAATATCCGAATCAAATCCTTCCCAGTTTATCGGTCGTCATGAAAGCCGCAAACCGGTACCATTTTTCCGTTGACGCGGTCCTGGCCAAATTCGAAAAGAGAATCCCGACCGTCGGGACGATCTGCGATCACATCAATGGCACGCAGCTGTTCCACTTTTGGTATGAGAAGGTCATTTACAGCTTCAAAAGAGGAGGGAAGCACCAAGCGTTAAACGAATTGATTCACGCCTTGGGTCTAGCCCAAAAATTGCGTTATTATTCGGGGTTCGAGAAATGCGTTTCTTTGTTCTGGAAGTATGTTGACCATGCGACAGAACAGCAGAAGAAGGAATATGAGAAAATTTTGGAGGGAGTGTCCGCTTGATGAAAAAAATGATGGTGCTTCTGACTTTGGGGTTCATTTTCTTGAACGGCCTGTCCGTATCGTATCAACCGCCGGCAAACGAGCCGGTAAAAATGCATTACTTCCACGATAACGGTGTAGGAGGCTAACTAACATCGGATCTCAAGGAGTCCCGGCCGGTTCATGGAACAGGTCAGGGGCTCTTTTGGTTTGACCGGATCCGAGTCTGGGAGTACGCTTGGTTCGTCTTCCGACTTCTAGTATAATGGTACGGGTAACCAATCGATAGGACAGGAGACAGGGACATGGAAGCTTTTGACCGAAGTCTGGAAAAATACGCGGAGCTTGTCGTCCGGGTCGGAGCGAACGTTCAGCCCGGACAAGTGCTTCACATCGAATCGCCGCTGGAAGCTGCGCCGTTCACCCGTAAAGTCGTGCAAAAGGCATACGAAGCGGGAGCGAAATACGTGCAGGTTCAATGGGATGACGAGGAAGTGACGAGAAACCGTTTCTTATATGCGCCCGACGAGTCGTTCGACTACTACCCGCAGTGGATGCCGCCGATGATGGAGCAGCTGGCGGAGAACGGCGGGGCATTGATCAACATCAAAGTGCCTGATCCGGAATTGTACAAGGGCATCGATTCGGACAAAGTGACGCGGGCGACCAAAGCGGCGGCTGTGGCGAGAGAAAAATTCCAAAGCTACGTGCGCAACAAAAAGTTCAGTTGGTGTCTCGTGAAAGCGCCGACGCGCGCCTGGGCGGCCAAGGTGTTCCCCGAGCTTCCGGAGGAAGAGCGTGTCCGGGTGATGTGGGATACGATCTTCAAAATGAACCGGGTCGACGCGGACGATCCCGTGGCGGCTTGGAAGGAGCACATCGGCCGGTTGAAGCAGGTCAAGGAGAAGCTCAACGAGAAAAAGTACAAAAAGCTGCATTACCGGGCTCCGGGTACCGACTTGTCGGTCGAGCTGCCGGAAGGGCATATTTGGCACGGCGGCGGGACGACGGACGATCAGGGCGTATACTTCGTAGCCAACATGCCGACGGAGGAAGTGTACACGATGCCGCTGCGGACCGGCGTGAACGGAACGGTGACGAGCACGAAGCCGTTAAACTTGAACGGCCGGCTGGTCGACAAGTTTTCACTCACGTTCGAAGGCGGCAAAGTGGTCAGCTATACGGCCGAGGTCGGGCTTGAATATTTGGATGCCCTGCTGAAGACGGACGAAGGAGCGAAATATTTGGGGGAAGTGGCGCTCGTGCCGCACGATTCTCCGATTTCGAACCTGAACCGCGTGTTTTACAATACCGGTATTGACGAGAACGCGTCCTGCCACTTCGCGGTCGGCAGCGCCTATCCGTTTACGATCGAGAACGGAACGAAGATGACCAAGGAGGAGCTGCTGGCCAAGGGCGCGAACGTCAGCCTGACGCACGTCGACTTTATGGTCGGCTCGGCGGAGCTGGATATTGACGGCGAGCTGCCGGACGGCACCCGCGAGCCGTTGTTCCGTCAAGGCAACTGGGCGATCGGGTAATCCCCGCCATAAGCAGCGGAAGACGGCCAGGGAGGACGAACAAGGGAACGAATGAGTTCCATTGTACCGGTGTTCCGTAACCGTTCCTCCGGCGGGCAAACGCAAGGGCTTGCACATAAAAGAACGTCCGACTTAGCAAAGTCGGGCGTTCTTTTTATTTCTCGCAATAAATATGAATTTTGAATTAATACCTATAAAAAAGAATATTTTACCTATTAATTTTGGTTGATTATAATCGGATTGTAACCTGAGAGGAGGTAGATAAGATGAACTATCGAAGATTGGGCGCGAGCGGCTTGTCTATAAGCGAGATTGCTTTTGGAAACTGGATTACCCACGGCGCTCAAGTGGACAACGACACAGCCTATGCTTGTGTCCGAGCCGCGTTGGATGCAGGAATTACTACCTTTGACACAGCGGATGTTTACTCGGATACGAAAGCGGAAACGGTGCTGAGCCAAGCTTTGAGAGGAGTGCGCCGCGAAAGCGTCGAGCTGTGCACCAAGGTTTTCCATCCGACAGGAACCGGACAGAACGACAGAGGGCTTTCCCGCAAGCATATTATGGAAGCCTGCCATGCTTCGTTGAACAGATTGCAGACGGATTATATCGATGTCTATTATGCGCACCGTTTTGATGAGAGGACGCCGCTTGAAGAAACCTTTTTGGCTTTTTCGGATCTGGTTCGGCAAGGAAAAGTGCTATATATCGGGATAAGCGAGTGGACGGCGGGACAAATTGCGGAGGGGGCGGCATTGGCACGGGAATTGAAGGTTCCGCTGATCGCGAGTCAACCCCAATATTCGATGTTATGGCGCGTTATCGAAGCGGAAGTCGTCCCGGCCTGCGAGCGGGAAGGAATCGGACAGGTGGTCTGGTCGCCGCTTGCACAAGGAATTCTTTCCGGGAAATATATGCCGGATAAGCCGATTCCCCAAGGCTCCCGTGCTTCGACGCCGGCTGGGGCTTCCTTTTTCGAGCGATTGGCAGGGCAGTGGATGCGTACCGAAGTGCTGCAGGCTGTCTCCAGGCTCTCTTCCCTGGCGCACGAAGCCGGGTTGACGCTGCCGCAGCTTGCCATAGCATGGGTGCTGCAAAATCCGCAGGTGTCAGCCGCCATTATCGGGGCATCCAAGCCGGAGCAAGTACAAGAGAACGTCAAGGCTGCAGGGCTTCGTCTTGATCCTGAAACGATGAGGCAAATCGACCATATCTTAGAAGGACTGGTTGAGCGCGATCCAGGAAAAACCGGTTGATTGGCAGTTTATCCGCGAGCCATAGCCGCCGAACATACGGCCTCCATGGTCTCGAGAAAGGCTGACAAGACAGCCTTATCCGTATCGGTTCTCCAAGCGGCATAGAGAGGAACCGGCGGTGCGCTTTCCTTAAAGGGCCGGAATACGACGCCGCTGCGCCGAAATTCGGCAACGGAAGAAGGCACGATGGAAACGCCCAAGTTCGCGGCAACCAAGTTTACAATGGTGTACATCTGAATAGCTTCCTGTA
This sequence comes from Paenibacillus sp. A3, assembly GCF_001399685.1. Classification (GTDB taxonomy): domain Bacteria; phylum Bacillota; class Bacilli; order Paenibacillales; family NBRC-103111; genus Paenibacillus_G. The sequence goes on along the minus strand of NZ_JTHN01000148.1, from coordinate 11,238 downwards.
CGACATTCGGATAAACGCCATGTTGGGAGCAAAATTCCATGATCAGGCGATGAAAATCGGCTCCCAGATGACGCGGAAACAAGACGAACGGTTCACATTCCAACGAGCTGACGGACAGAAGCGGCTGCCTGGCTAACGGATGCTGTTCGGGCAGTACGGCAAAGAGCGATTCTATTGCGAATGTACGATAAGCCAGATGCTTCGCCGGTTCAATGGCACGGAGAAAGCCGACATGAACGCTTCCGTCAAGTAAGGCCTGCTCTTGCTGGGCGGAAGTCATCTCGCGCAAAGTAAGCTGTATTTGCGGGAAATGTTCCCGAAAACCTTTTAGAATATCGATCATTAAACCGCCCGCGGCCGAGTCCACGAACGCAATAACCAAATGGCCGCTTATGCCTCGACCCGCAAGCTGCGTCGTCTTAATAGACCGCTCCAATTGAGATAAAATCGTTTTGGCTTCTTCTAAAAAAACGGCTCCCGCCGGCGTAAGACGAACCTGTCTTTTGCTGCGTTCCAGCAATTTCACGCCAAGATCCTTTTCCAGCGCTTGAATTTGCTGGCTGAGGGGAGGCTGTGTCATGTTCAATTTTTCCGCGGCACGATTGAAATGAAGCTCTTCCGCCACTGCAATAAAGTAGCGCAATTTCCGTATATCCATTCTTTTGCTTCCTTCGCACAAATGATTGTTTCTCCTGATAAGTATACATTAGAATCGCCCGCGCCGGAGCCATGGTTTCCGGCGTTTTTTCGCACGCCTTTCGGAACGCCCGCGGGGAGAAGGCTTAGAATAACGCGCGGAAGCTCTGCCAAGCTTGCCACATTCGTTCTTATCCCTGATCCGGCCAATGGCCGGTCTGCGCATGGTGCTGGCATAAGAAGCCGATAAACTGCTCCATGATCTGGTTCAGCGACATGTCCTTCAAATAAATCAGCTCGAAGTTGCGGTTCAGCTGCGGCAGTCCGGCGACTTCCACCTCGCGGAGCTTGTCCCTCTCCAGATCGTGGAGGATCGAGAAGCGGGGCAGAAACGCGATGCCCAGCCTTTGCTTGACCATCCGCTTGACCACCTCGATGTTATCCGCCTCCATGACCACGTGCCGGTCCAGCCGATAGTGGCTGAACGCCCCGTTAATCAGTGTCCAGTCGAGCGACCCGCGATTGAATAAAATGAGCCGTTCCTTGGCGACATCCTCGATCGTCACCTGCTTGCGGTCGTGAAACGGATGGCCCGGATAGACCGCCAGCAGCATATCGTCCTTCAGGATCGGAATGCGCCGGATCTGCGGATGATTGACGGCGCGGGCGATCCCGAAGGATACCTCATGATTCAACACCATATCGAGCACCTGATGCGAATGCCCGGTTAAAAGCGTCAGCTTCACCTTCGGGTAAAGCGTCTGGAATTGCTCCACGAGCTGGGGCAGCAGGTAAAAGGCCGCCCCGAAAACGGAAGCGACGGACAGCTCGCCTTCCAATTTTCCGTGAATCCGCTGGATCGCCTGCTGCCCGTCCTGAAGCGATTGCAGCATGCTTTTGGCATAGGGAAGGAAGCTTTCGCCTTCCTCCGTCAAGGCGATGGCATGGCCCGTTCGTTGAAACAGCCTGCAGTTCAAGTCGGCTTCGAGCGCTTTGATCCTCTGGCTTACCGTAGGCTGGGACAAATACAGCAGGTTGGCCGCTTTGCTGAAGCTACCGATCAGAGCCACCATGACAAAACATTCAACATGATCCGTATTCATAAAACGCCCCCTATGCTCGTATTATATTTTCTTATACCCTTCATGTCATTATCCTATTGGACCGGCCTGCGGAAATCGATTAGTTTGTTAATAACATGGAGATTTAACCAGGGAGGGGCTGCATCATGGCTCTGGCTTATTTCAACGGGAGCTTTATCCAGTCGGACGAACCGGCCGTTCCGATCGACGAGCGGGGACATCAATTCGGGGATGGCGTATATGAGGTGATCCGGGTCTACAAGGGGCGGCCTTTTATGCTCGACGAGCATTTGGACCGGTTGTTCAAGAGCGCTGCGGCGATCCGTCTGGAGATCGGGGACGACGGCGAGTCGTTGAAGCGGATTATCGGCGAATTGACGCAAAAAAGCGGGCTGTCGAATCTCGATCTGTATGTGCAGGCGACCCGCGGCATCGCCCCCCGCAATCATTTGTTCCCGGCCTGCCCGGCGTCCGTCTCGATGACGGCGAAGCCGTTTCGGGAAATACCGGCCGAGGCAAGGGCTTCCGGCATCAGCGTCATGCTTCATCCGGACGAGCGGTGGCTGAACTGCTGGATCAAGTCGCTCAACCTGCTGCCCAACATTTTAGCCAAGCAAGCCGCGTCTGAACGCGGATGCCTTGAAGCGGTTTTCGTACGGGACGGGTATGTGACGGAAGGAACAAGCTCCAACGTATACATGGTCAAAGACGGAGCGATCCGGACGGCGCCGCTGTCCAATCAGATTTTGGCGGGCATGACGAGAATGGCGGTGCAGCGGATCGCGCACGAGCTGCGCATCCCGTTCGTCGAACAATCGTTTACGCCGGAGGAGCTGCGGCAGGCGGACGAAGCGTTCATCACCAGTACGACGACGGAAGTGATGCCGGTCGTTCGTTTCGAGGACGGAAGCCTGATCCGGGACGGTAAGCCCGGACCGGTCGCGCGGGCGCTGTACGAACGGTTCCGCACAATGACGGGACAATGACGGGGCAGGACTAGGAAAGGCTGGGTCAAGAAATGGGGAAAAACATGGAAATCATCGACTTTCATTGCGACGTGCTGTATAAGCTCTGGAAAAGCGGCGGGGAGCTGTCGTACGGCAGTTCGGAGGAGCTGGCAACGAACAAGGCAAGGCTGCAGCAGGGCGGTGTGAAGGTCCAGTGCTTTGCGGTCTTCGTTCCGCCTCAACTCAAGGCAGAGCAGAAATTTCAAGCGGCGCTGGATCAGATCCATTATTTCTACGACGAGGTGCTCGGGAAGCATCCGGAAATGAAGCCGATTCGAGACTGGGCCGATTTTGACGCGCTCGAACCGGGGCAGATCGGAGCCATGCTGACGCTGGAAGGCGTCGATCCCATCGGCAACGACCTGCGCCAGCTGAACATTTTATATCAGCTCGGCGTGCGTGCGGTCGGCTTGACCTGGAACTACGCCAACCTCGCTGCCGATGGCGTGCTGGAGCCGCGCGGCGCCGGACTTACCACGTTCGGCCGGGATATTGTGTACTTCAATAACGAGCACCGGCTGCTGACCGATGTCGCTCATCTGTGCGAGCGGGCGTTCTGGGATGTGGTTGAGCTGGCGGAGTATCCGATGGCGAGCCACGCCAACGCGCGGGCGATTTGCGATCACCCGCGCAATTTAACGGACGAACAGGCCAAGGCACTGTTTGCCAAGGGTGGGACAGTCCACGTCATTTATTGCCCTGCCTTTGTGAAGCGGGAAAGGCATGTAACGATCGCCGATTTGATAAAGCATATCGATCATTTGTGCGCGCTCGGCGGCGTTCGGCATATCGGGCTCGGTTCGGATTTTGACGGCATTTCCGAGTTTGTCGCAGGCTTGGAGCACGCGGGCAAAAGCCAGAACTTGATCAACGAGCTGCTAAAATATTATAAAGAAGAAGAAGTGCGCGGATTTGCCGCCGGGAACTTTTTGCGCAACCGTCCGAAGTAAGCGGACCGCGCAGTCTAGGGAGGTGCTGTCATGATCGGCAACTGGTCCGGATTCGAAGCCTATGTGAAGGCGATGATGGAGAAAGAAGCGATCCCCGGGTCGGCCGTGGCCGTCTCGCTGCGAGGGGAGACCAGCTATCAACAGGGATTCGGCGTTAGAAATATGGAAACGGGTGAGCCGGTTACCCCGGATACGGTGTTTGGCATCGCGTCGGTTACCAAGTCGTTCACGGCGTTAGCCATCATACAGCTCGCGGAGGAAGGGAAGCTTTCGTTGGACGATCCCGTCACGAAGCACCTTCCCGAGTTCAAGCTGCGCACTTCCGGCGGGATACGGAGTGACGGTATTCAAGTGCGGCACCTGCTTTCCCACACGGCGGGCGTCCCGCCCATGCGCCGCCGGGAGGAGCTTCGGCGGTTCGCCGAGCACCTCGACTATTTGGCGAACGAAGAGATCGAGCTTTTGGGAGCGCCGGGGGACTATTTCAGCTACTGCAACGACACGTTCCTGCTGCTCGGGGCGATCATCGAACGGCGCACGGGCCGCCCGTTCCGAACGGTGATCGCCGAGCGGATTCTGGAGCCGCTGCAAATGCGGCGGTCTACGTTCAGCTTGGACGAGCTGGCCGCTTGGGATAATGTCTCCGTGCCGTATGTGAAGCGCGGCGGTACACAGGCGCTGGACGAGGTGCCGTGGCCCAGGCTGGGGAACTATGAAGCGGGCGGCGGCATCCGGTCGACGGTGCGCGATCTGCTGAAATACGGGCAAATGTACGTGAACGAAGCCGAGCCTTCGAACGACCGCCCCTTGGCGAGGAGCGAAAGCTTAACGCAGATGCGGGAGCCGATTCACCGGATCGGCAGAAATGTGTTCTACGGCTGCGCGCTGCGGATCACCCCCGATTATTCCGGTGTTACGCTTGTCGAGCACGGAGGCGGTCAGCCCGGGGTATCGTCGTATTTTGGCTTCGTGCCCGAACGCGGGCTTGTGGCCGTCGTCTTGACGAACGTGGCGAACGTGCCCGCAAACGAGCTGTGGCTGGCGGCCGTCAACACGGCGCTCGGCTTCCCCTTGGAGCAAAAGAGCAGCGTGGAGCCGACGTACGAGGCCTCTCCGGAGGAACTGCGGCGTCTGGCCGGCGCTTACCGGTCCGCCGAGGGCAGCAGCGTCGACATTGTCCTCGACGGGAACTCGCCCGTCGCTGAAATTGACGGCAAAGCCTTCACGCTGCGGGCCAGCGACGACCGCACGCTTGTCATCGCAGACAGCGGCTATCCGATCCGCTTCTTCTTCAAGGACGATCCGCAGGCTTGGGCCGCCTTCTATGGCTCCCGCATGCTAAGGCGCGTAAACGAATAGAGGGAGAATAGTTTATGAGCAGAAAGCGATTGCGCGATTATGGATTTACCGTCGGAAAGCTGCCGACCGGACAGTTTAACAGCATCACGGATGTCCCCGGAGTATCCGTAGGGCATGTGACGTTACATGAGGACCGCCCCGACGCTTGCGTGCGGACGGGGGTCACGGCGATTTTGCCGCATCAGGGTGATTGGTTTCGCGAAAAAACGGTTGCTGCGGCGCATGTGATCAACGGCTTCGGCAAAACGGCCGGTCTGGTTCAAGTGGACGAGCTTGGCGTCATCGAATCGCCGATTATGCTGACGAATACGTTCGGCGTGCCGGCGGTGACCGAAGGCGCGCTTCGTTACATGCTGGCGCAGGATAATGGAATCGGAGACCGCGACGGCTCGCTGAACGTCGTCACGGGGGAGTGCAACGACTCGCTGCTGAACGACATGAGAGGGCTTCACGTTCGTCCGGAGCATGCGATTGAAGCGATCGGGCAGGGATGGGCAGCCACGGACCGCCGCGTCTCGGAAGGAGCGGTCGGAGCCGGAACCGGGATGGTCTGCTTCGGCTATAAGGGAGGAATCGGGACATCGTCCAGACAGGTGGAAGTGGATGGGGCGATTTACCACTTCGGCGTGCTGGTGCTGACGAACTTCGGCCTGGGAGAAGATTTGACCATACTTGGGAAGCCTGTGGGCGAATTCCTTCGGGCGAAGCCGGAGGAAGCGCGGGACAACGACGGCTCTATCATCATCGTAGTCGGCACCGATTTGCCGATGGACGCCCGCCAATTGAAGCGGATTGCCAAACGGGCGGGCTTCGGCTTGGCGCGCACCGGCTCGATCGCTCATCACGGAAGCGGCGACATCGTGATCGCCTTCAGCAACGGCAACCGCATTCCGCATACGCCGGTTTCCGGTGTGCTGGAGCTCCGCGTCGTTCGCGAAGACGGTCGGCTGATGTCCGAATGCTTCCGGGCCGTCGCGGAGGCGACGGAGGAAGCGATCTACAACTCCTTGTTTATGGCGGAGACGACCTCGGGGCGCGAAGGAAGAACGATTGCTGCTCTGCCGGTTGATGAAGTGCTGACCGTACTGGGACGCTGATCGGGGTCAGGGCTCATACCCGACCAGCCAGTCCAGGCGGCTGATTTGCATCCGGGCGGGAAGCAGGCGAAGCAGCCGGTTCCGGACGGTAATGGCGGCGGGGTGCGCGAGCTGCACCATCCGGCCCATCGCGCGTGACCTGCGGACGACCAGCGCGGTCCGTCCGAACCGCTCCCGCTCATATTGCTGCAGAGCGATGGCGGCATCGGGAGTGCCCGGCGTGCCGCACGCCTGCCGCAAGCAGCGGGCTAGCGCAAGAGCGTCTTCCATCGCCTGCGCCCCGCCTTGCCCGAGGTTGGGCAGCATCGGATGCGCGGCGTCGCCGAGCAAGGTCACGCGCCCCCGGCTCCAGCCGGCGAGCGGCCGGCGGTCGAAAATATCGTGCGAAAGGATGGAGGCCTCATCCGTCGCAGAGATCAGCGCCTCGATCGGTTCCATCCAACCGCGAAATTGGCGCAGCGCGGCCGCCTTCCTCTCGGCGGGCGGGAATTCTTGGCCTTGCGGCGCGTTGATGGCGGCGAACCAGAAGATGTGCCCTTGCCCGATCGCCGAGACGCCGAACCGCTTGCCCGGCCCCCAGGCCTCGAAGCCGCCGCCTTGCTCGAACGGATACCGTTCGTCGTGCCATTGTGCGATGCCCCGCAGCGCGGAATATCCGGCATAACGAAGCGGGGCGCTCTCGCCGAAGAGCTGCAACCGAACGGCGGAGTGAAGGCCGTCGGCGCCGATCAGCACGTCCCCCTCGGCGGTAGTGCCGTCCTCGAAAACGGCCTTGACGCTCCGCTCGTTTTGCTCCCAGCGGCGCAATTTCTTATCCGTACGTATCGTCCCGAGCTCCAGACGGTCGAGCAGCACGGAATGCAGGTTGGCCCGGTGGATCAGGTAGCTCTGCGCCCCGTAGCGCCGGGCTTGCTCTTCTGTCGGAAGCGACACCAGCAGCCGTCCGTCCGATGTATAAATCTCCGCTTGCCGCACAGGGGCTCCGAGGCGGCTTACCTGCTCGTCCGCTCCAAGCTGCCGCAGCGCTTTCATGGCATTGGCGGCGAGCACGATGCCGGCGCCGATTCCTGACAGGGAGTGGGTCCTCTCGTAGACCGAGACGTCCCACCCTGTGGTTTGCAGCGCAATGGCTGCGGACAATCCGCCGATACCGGCGCCGATAATGACCGCTCTTGGGCGGGATGAAGCCGATGCCATGCGGGACTCTCCTTTCGGGCAGCTAACGCTGCTGTTAAGCGATACCCTGATTATAAGGCGCGGCCTCCGTTCTAACAATGGTACCGTCCAGAGTACAATCATAGAAAAAGCCGTCCTCCGTTGACGAATCTACGGGAAGGACGGCTTTCGCCTTTTTAGCTCGAGCTTACTTCACATACGCCCATTTGAGCTCATATTCAAGCGCATACGGCGGGAAGACCACACCTTGCAGCTTCGGGTCTTTGAGCCAGCTCAGGGAGCGGAAGTAGTTCGGGATGAGCGGCATTTCCTCCATCAGTATTTTTTCGCCGTCGACCATTAACTGGGAACGTTTCGCTTTGTCCATCTCGACTTGCGCGCCTTTAATTAACTTGTCGTATTCGGCATTGGACCAACCGGCATCGTTGAATTCGTTGCCGGTCACGAACATTTCGAGGAACGTCATCGGATCGTTGTAATCGGCGCTCCAGCCGGAGAGAGACGCTTCGTATTTGTGGTTGTTCTCGTTGTCCACCCGGAGCTTGTGCGGAACCGGCTCGCCGATGGCGTCGACGCCGAGATTTTGCTTCCACTGGGCGAGGATGAACTCGACGGATTTCGGTCCGACCCCGTTGTCGTCCGCTTGAAGCTTGAACTTCGGCAGCTGCGCCACGCCCAGCTCTTTCAAGCCTTCTTGCAGCAATTGCTTCGCTTTGGCCGGATCGAATTTCGGCCGTAGGTCGCCTGCTTTTTTGCGGAACTCTCCACCATTGCCGTCGCTCGTTCCGTTCGGTACGAAGCCGGTAGCCGGTACGGGGCCTTTGCCTGTAACCGTTTCGATGAATGCTTTGGTATCGATGGCAAGCGCCAGCGCTTGACGGACTTTTTTGTTTTTGAAGGCCGGGACGTTATCCTGGCTCAGCTTAATATACCAGGAAGACAGCTCGGGCTGCAGGACGAATTCCGGCTTTCCTTCCCATTGGTTGATGCTCTCGCGGGTAATGTTTTGCAACTGGGTCGCTCCGGTTTGGAACAGGTTCAGACCGGTGTTTTCGTCTTTGACGATGTTCAGCGTAATTTTTTCCAGTTTGACTTTATCTTTGTCCCAATATTTATCGTTTTTGACTAAGACGAGCTGCTGCTCATGGTCCCATTGGGCCAGCTTGAACGGACCCGGGCCGATGGCAGATTCTGCGTCTCCGCCGTTTTTGTCGCCGTATTTCTCGACGATGTCTTTGCGTTGCGGGAAAAATTGCAGGAAGGATAATTGCTCGGTGAAGAACGGAATCGGGCGTTCCAAGGTGATTTCCACGGTTTTCTCATCCAGCGCCTTGACGCCGAGCGCCTTCTTCGCCGCTTCTAGCTCTTGGGGGGTCTTGGCTTTTTGCACGTCCGCCCCGCCCTTGACCCAAGCTACCATAAACGCATACAACGCCTTGGTCGAAGGGTCCAGCGTACGCTGATACGAGTAGACGAAGTCTTCGGCTTTGACCGGCTGGCCGTCGGAATAGACCAAATTGTCTTTCAGCTGGATCGTGTACGTTTTACCGTCTGCCGAAATTTTCGGCATGTCTTTCGCCAGCCCCGGCTCGGCTTTGCCGTCCTTATTCAGACGGTACAGCCCTTCGCTAACGGCGTTCATGACGGTAAACGCTGCCACCTGCGTCGATTTGGAGACGTCCATCGCCCCCGGTTCCGTCCTGAAGTTAAGGGTGATCTCCTGCTTGGGGGCAGCGCTCTTCTCGCCGCCTTCAGTTCCCGTACCGGGGGGCGTACCGGTGTTGCCGCCAGTACATCCGGCTGCCGTTGCGCCGACAACAGTCAGGATGACCGTTGTAGCCAGCCATTTGCGAATCTTCATAAGCTCGCTCCTTTTTCATTATTTTATATAATCAAGAACGACGATGAATCGTTCTGTGATCCCTTGGCAAAAATTACGCAAGACGCATCGACTGCCGCGTTGGTTATGCAGGTTCTAATGAAGTAGGGAGTAGAGCAGCAGGACTAGCGGCTCGGGGACGGCAGGAGCATGGAGGAAGGCCGGATAGGAAGTGAATGCTCGTCCCAAATTCTAGGTGTGGTAAAAAATTACTGGGATATTTGTAATATTAAGATTGTAAAAATATATTACCAAGCTACCACAATATACCAGTGTTTTCAATACAATTTTAATAAAATGTATTCGTTTTCAAAAAGAAAATTACAGGGGGGTCTGCCAATGAAATAACCATAGGTTAACTCGGTGGAGGGTGGCTACAAAATTATCGGATGGCGTGTGCCAGGAAGGATGAAAGCGTAGGTCAAAAGAACGACGTGCCGAGGAGCGTTCGGAAGAAAGGTTGATAGCGAGAGAGGGAAAATATTATTTTGGGATAAAATGTATAATTTTGGCGAAAGAGCTCGATATTGAGCAAGGCTGCCGGGCAGCGCGAATTGAGCGTATGCTTGGCAACACCCGCAATACATCCGGGCACCCGCCGGAGAAGATTAAGGCCGAGCTGATCGAGTATTTTTTTTCGAACCTCTGAAACCTAAATGCGCTCTCGCCGGTCTAAAGGGTATACACGGGAGGGGAAGACATGAACCGTAGCGACCGGGTCAGAGAAGCCCAAGCGGGAAATCACGCAGCTTTCCTGGCTCTGATCGAGGAACAGCAGGACCGCCTGCGCCGGATTGCTTATTATTACGTGCGGCAGGACATGGACGCGGAGGATGTGGTCCATGAGGCGATCTACAAGGCGCTTGTCGGACTGCCGAAGCTGAAGCAGCCGCAATTTTTCGCCACTTGGCTGACCCGCATCGTCATCAACTGCGCGCTGACGACGCTGGACAAGCGGCTGCGGCTGGTGCCGGACGATAGCCGTGCAGCCGAACGTCAGCCGGCGCTTGAGCCCGATCCCGACGACCGTCTCGACCTGCGTAAGGCGGTCCGGCAGCTTGAGCCGAAGCAGAGACAGGTGATCGAGTTCAAATATTGGCACGATATGTCGATCGAGGAGATTGCCGTGTTGCTCCGCAAGCCGACAGGCACGGTGAAAACCATTTTGCACAGGGGGTTGAAGGAATTGCGCAAACGATACGATAACCCGGACGAACCGGCAGGCTCAAGCCCGTCCCCATCAGCCGGGGCTTCCGAATTATCCGGCGAGGAAGCCTTGCAGCGCAAGCTGGCCGAATTGAAGCTGCGGACGGAGGAGCTCTTCGACATCCCGGAAGCGTACGAGCTTACGATTGCGGATTATCACGAAGACAAGCGCGAAGGTGGACGGGCCATGTTCGTCTGGACCAAAGCGGGCGAAGACCCCGTATGGAGCAAGCCCGGCAAGGAAAGCGGCTTGTCCGTGGAGCTTAACGATCAAGGGGATCTAGTCGAGTATACGATCGATGTGGAGGAGGCGGCCAGCGATTTGCCGGAGCTGTCTGTGGAACAATTGCGGCTCCGAGCGGAGAAGTTTGCGCTCGACCATTATCCGGTGGCGCTGAAGCCGTTTTCCCTGACGCGTATCAAGTCCGCAGACTCCGGAACGCTATTCTTTTATGAGCAAGAGGTTATGGGGCTGCCGCTGCCGATGTCGGGCTTCCGGGTCAAGGTTCATCGCAGCGGCATCGTCAGCGATTTCCGGTATTTCGGCCGGCAGACGAAGCCGAAAGTCCCGGAGTCAATTGTTCCGAAGGAGCGGCTTCTGCGCCAGATTGCGGATACCGCCAGGCTGGACCTGCGGCTGGTCTTCCTACACAACTCGGTCGACGACACGGAAAAGGATGAGCTGAGGCTGGTCTACGAACCGAGGAGCCGCTGGATGCATTTCCGGGCGGATGGGGCGGACGAGGCCCGCGAAGCAGCCGTTGAAGACACGGAATCCGAAGAGCCGGCCGTATGGCTGCCTGTTCCCGAGTTGCCTGCGGTCGAAGCTCCGGCCGTCCGGACGGC
>NZ_JTHN01000147.1 GCF_001399685.1 Paenibacillus sp. A3 | reverse complement strand
GCCTTGGCTCAAGGACGCGCCGATATTGCTGCCGAGTTGAGCGGTTGAAATCAAGCGCGAAGGGAAGGTACAACGTCAAGATTACAAGCAGGGCATCCCGCAAACGGAGCTGCAGGCGACAGGCACGAGCGTCACGTTCCGGCCGAATCGCGAGCTGTTTGGCGCGGGCTTTGAGCGGAAACGGATTGAGGAGCGGGCAGCCCAGCTCGCAGCCGCTTACCCCGGCTTAGCGGTTACGGTTCACGGTCCTGCGCAATAATAAAAAGGGAAGTCCTTCGAATTCAAGGACTTCCTTTACTTTTCTGTGGATCACCCAAGCAAGGTAAAGCTACCGTTCTTGCTCCACAGCCACGGTTTTGGACGTATCGTTCATCCGGCCTCGGTACGTTTCCCCCCACTGCTTCATCTGCAAAATGATCGGTTCCAGCGTCCGGCCGAATTCGGTGAGCGAATATTCCACTTTAGGCGGAACCTGCTGGTATACTTCGCGATGCACGATGCCGTCCTCTTCCAGTTCTCGAAGCTGCAGGGTCAGCATCCGTTGAGTAATGGCGGGGCAGATGCGGCGGAACTCGTTGAACCGTTTCGTTCCGTTGATTAAATGGTAGAGCAGAATACCCTTCCATTTGCCTCCGATGACATCCAGCGTAAACTCGACAGGGCAGCCTTCAAAATTGGGAACGCTACAGCCGCCGTTTATTTTCTTGCTCATTCGCTCATTTCCTTTCGGTATATAAATGTATACTATAATCATTTTTATATGTACCAACGCTTATTAAGTATATCACATAAACGACACATCGGTATGAAAATACTCCTGCAAAAACCAAAAAGCGAAGGTTCCCGAGAACGGGAAGCCTTCGCTTGCAGATGACACGATTCACAGAATGTCCCGCCGTCTGAACTCGTTGAAGCCGAAGACGGTGACCAGAACAAAGACAAGGGCTACCGCGGCGTACAGCAGCGGACCTTTGCTGAAGGTGCTGCTTTGGCTGGCGAGCGCGGCCATCGTCGGGTAGGTCCACGGATAGACGATCCAATATTTCGTATTGGCTACAAGGATCGAAGGGACCGCCAACCCGATCCCGATGCCTAGCGGGATGCCGATATGACGGTACCGCAGACTGAGCCAGAATTGAATCGCCATAATCGGCAGCACCGCCGGGATCAGGCGCAGAAGCGGCAGCGCGATCCGGTCCAGCGGGATAGGGCCGTTCGCCCCGACGACCAAGCCCGCGGCGACAATGCTTGCGCCGAAGACGGCGATATTCAGAACGACCAGCAGCAGCGCGAGGCCGAACTTGGCCGCATAAATGTGCCCGCGTCGCACCGGCAGCGCGAGCAGATGCTTCCAGCCGTTATGGCTGTGTTCGATGCGGATCATAAGCGCGATGACAATGGCGATAAAAAACGGCAGCAGCATCGGCGGGTAAAAAATGAGACACTGCTCGATAATAACGGTCCAATCGTCCCGGGTCCACACGTCGGTGTAACGGGCAAAATTGCCGACGCCTTGAGCGGTTAACAGCATCGGCATGAGAATCACGATCCACAAAATGCGCGAATGCTTTAATTTCAGCCATTCGGCGGCAAATAACGACTTCATCTCCAGCGTACCTCCTTGGCGTACGGTTACAAAATATCCCTTTTCCCGAATTCAAGCATACCGGCCAGCAGCGCTGCGGTTCCGAAGAGCAGTCCGCTCACGATGGAGACGCCGGCGTCCCCATCCGGACCCGGCATGGTGAACAGCGGGGCCGCATACGGCAAGTAGCGCGTCCATTCCGATTGGGCGAGGAAGATCGCACCTACGGTGCCCGACACGCCGACGGCGACCGGAATAATCGTATTGCGGATGCGGGAGCTGAGCCAATGCTGCACGCTGGCGATGCCGAGCGACGAAAAGATCAGGTACAGCGCGTACTGTCCATAGAGGCCGAAGGGGAACGGCTCGGGAAAGCCGATGACGAGCCCGCACAGCATCAGGCCGGCCATCAGTGCCAGCACCGACAAGACGGTTGCGAGCACAATGACGAGCCATTTGGCCGCATACACGTGCCCCCGCTTCACCGGCAGACTCAGCAGGTGCTTCCAGGCGTTCTCGCTATATTCGCGGAAATGAACGATAGCCGCCAGCAGCGTAACCCCGATCGGGAGAAAGAAGGCCCACAGAAAAAACACTTCGTTCAGCATCGCTTCCCACGACGTTTTCCCTGCATGCCGCTGCATCAAATAATCGTAGCGCATAGACATGTTCAGGAAAATCAGTACGGATACGAGAGCCGGACCGCCGAAGGCAAGCTTCCATAGGACGCCTTTTTTCTGCTTGTACAGTTCTGCCGCAATGACACTCCAACCCTTCACAAGCTTTGCGCTCCCTTCGTCATCGTCAGGAAGATATCTTCCAGAGACGGTGTATTTTCGCTGACGTGCGAGACATCGAAGCCGGCCGTAACCAGATCGCGGTTCAGGCGGGCAGCGCTCGTTCCCGACATGTCCACGTACAGGGTGTTGTGACGCTTTTCCACTTGATGGCCCCGGGCCAGCAGAAAATTGCCCGCCTCCACGAGCGGAGCGGCATCGATCCGCAGCATCGTTTTGTTCTGCTCCCGCAGCTCCTGAAGCGAGCCTTGGAACAGCAGCTCGCCCTTGTAAATAATGCCGACACGGCTGGCAACCAGCTCGATTTCGTTCAAAATATGGCTGGAGACGAGCACCGACAAGCCGCGTTCTTCCGGTAGGCGGGCGATCAGCTCGCGGATTTCGAGAATGCCGGCAGGGTCAAGGCCGTTGGTCGGTTCGTCGAGCACGAGCAGCATCGGATTGCCCAGAAGCGCCTGCGCGATGCCAAGCCGCTGCTTCATGCCGAGGGAGAACGTTTTGACTTTTTTGTTGCGCCATTCGGATAGCCTTACCGTTTCCAGCACTTTGTCGATATCGGTTTTCCTTGCGCCGAGCAGCTTGCGGGTGATCTCCAAATTGTCATAGGCGCTCAGATTGCCGTAATAGGACGGAGACTCAACCAGCGAACCGACCCGGCGTAAGATATCGAGCCGGTGCCGGGCCAAGTCTTGCCCGAAGACGCGCACCTCCCCATGCGTCGGACGAATCAGCCCGAGCAGCATGCGGATCGTTGTCGTTTTGCCTGCGCCGTTCGGACCGAGGAAGCCGTACACTTCGCCGGGCCTTACCTGCAAGTCGACCCCTTTGACCGCGGCGAACGACTTGAATTGTTTTGATAACCGTTTCGTTTCCAAGATGAATTCGCTCATAAAAAAACCATGCTCCTTTCGTTACAAGAGCATGGTATCGTATGGAATTTAAGCTTCGCTTCAGTTTACCTTAAATCCGGCTTAAGTTTGCGGAAAATGGACGATGATCGTCGTACCGTGCCCAAGCCGGCTTTCCGCTTCGACCTTACCGTCGTGCGCTTCGATAATTTGCCGGGCGATCGCAAGGCCCAGCCCCGAGCCTTGATGGCTCGCCGCCGTATTCGTGCCGCGGTAGTACCGGTCGAACAGCTTGGCCATATCTTCCTTGGTGATGCCTACGCCGTTGTCGGCGATGGCCACGCGTACGCCGCTCTCGTCGCCCGAGACGGCGACCTGCACCTGCGTTCCGGCGGGATTGTGGACGAGCGCGTTAAAGAGAAGGTTCAGAAACGCGCGCTGCAGCAGCTTGGCGTCAAAGGACAGCGGGATCGTCTGCGGACGCGCATCGAACGAAATCGTCCGGTCCTCGCCCTCCGGGCTGTTAAGCAGCAGAATGACGGTTTCCTGCAGCAGCCGGACAACATCGCTCTCCTGCTTATCCATCGGCAGAAGGTTGTGTTTAAGCTGAGACGTCAGCCGCAAATCGTCCAGCAAAGCCTCCATATAAACGGCGTTGCGAACGATCGTCGTCGCATAGCCGGTCCGCTCGTCGGGACTGAGGTCGTAGCTTGGTTCGGCAAGCACTTCGCCGTAGCCTTTGATGGAGGAAAGCGGCGTTTTCAAATCGTGGGACAATCCGGCGATCCATTCCTCCCGCATGCGATCCACGCGATCCCGGTGCTGTTTAAGGGACGACAGGGTGGAGGAGAGGTGAAGCAGGCTGCGGTACACATCCTTATATATTCCTTTCGGCGCAAGGCGAAGCTCGTAACGGCCGTCCGCAAGCTCACGGATCGCGTCGATGACGGTCCGTACCGGCCGGGAAAGTCTCCTGGCGAACAAATAGCCGATGATCAACGTACCGCCCAACGTCACCCCGAGGAGCATGTAAAGGCCGTTCGGGAAAAACGTTTGCACATTTTTCGGGCTGATGTACAGAAAATATTTGGCTACCGTTTCGACAGGAAAGCCGATCATGTAGCTCCAGTGGTAACCGCCGTTTTCCACGCGGCTGATAAAGACGGTAAAATCTTGGACGGCATATTTATAAAAAAAGGCGATTTCGCTGGGTGAGTAATGCGTCAAGGCATGAGGCGGCTTACGATAGGCGAACGCTTCCGCACCGGATTCGTCCAAGATTTGAATCCAGGCTCCCTGGCGGTCCAATTCCGTCAGACCTTCCGGGGTCACGTACGGGCGTCCGCCCTGCAAGGCGATGCGCTGCCCGAAGTCGTGCGTAAACCGCTCGGCGAAAGCGGCCGTTCTTCCGTTTTCAAAGGCCGGACCCCCGGCTAAAAAATAGAGCGCCGTATAATTGACGATCAGAATCAAGATCGCCAGCGTTGACATGGATAACAGGAATTGGATAATGACTTTCCACTTCACGGACGGTCGTCCTTTCGCTGCAGCTTATAGCCGAGTCCCCGCACGGTCAGCAAATATTTCGGCTCCGACGGCTTGTCCTCCAGCTTTTCCCGCAGGTGGCGCATATGCACCATGACCGTGTTGTCATACCCCGTATACGAATCGCCCCATACCGTTTCGTACAAATGCGCCTTGCTGAACAGCTGTCCCGGGTGACGGGCCAGAAATAGCAAGAGCTGGTATTCCTTCGCGGTGAGCGTCACGGGAACACCGTGCTTGCGTACTTCGCCCTGTTTCTCATCGATCGTCACGCTGCCGAATTCGTAGATGCTTCGGCTTTCCTCCTGCATGGCCGCGTACCGGTTGCGGCGGAAATACGCTTTCATCCGGTACGCGACTTCCTTCGGGCTGAACGGCTTTGTGATATAGTCGTCACCGCCGAGGCTGAGCCCCAGCAGCTTGTCCACGTCTTCGTTTTTGGCGGACAAGAAAAAGATCGGCGCAAGCGTGAATTGCCGAAGCTGCTGGCAGACGGCAAAGCCGTCGAGATCCGGCAGCATGACGTCAAGGACGATCAGATCCGGCTTTTCGCTGCGGCACAGCTCGATGCCGGCAAGGCCGGTGGCCGCTTTGAACACCAGGCGGAAGCCTTCTTTGCGCAGCACGGCATCGAGGAGGTTGACGAGGTCCGGTTCATCGTCGATGATGACGATTTTTTTGCCCGCGATATCGGTCATCTCATGGAGCATGGCGCTTCCTCCTTTGCAGGTCTCGTTCGAAATCATGGAACAGTAAGGATCAGCTCCATCAGCGGAAGCTTCCGGTCAGGGAAAACGGTGGATTCGATCTCGTCGATCCGCACGGCGCCCATTTTGGTGTAAAATGCTTCCGCATAGGGATCGCTGTGAATGCGGATGCGCGGGAGGCGAAGCTCGGCGGCGGTAGCAAGCATATGGCTCCACAGCCGTTTTCCGTACCCGAGGCCGATGTATTCCGGGGCGATAAACAGGCTGTCGAGCTCCGCCTCGGCATCGGACGAACCGTCCGAACCCGGAGGCCGCAAGCTGTAGAAACCGGCGATTTCACCGCCGTCCGTCTCAAGCAGGTAGACCACCGACGAACGCATATGTTCGGGACGCAGCGTCAAGTCCTCGCGGCAGGCTTCCATAAACTGCGGATCGTAGCCCCAATAAGCTTTCGAGCGAAATGACAGCTCGCTGAGCAGCATGGCGTCATTGGCCGTAGCGCGGCGGATCGTCATGCTCGGAACCTCCCATTGAACATGTATTTTTCCTAAATATACACCCATTTTCCTTCGATCGGTCCACATACCCATACGCGGAAGGGCAGACCGACATACGCTGATGTATCAGACAAGTCGGATTCAGTTTCTCGGCTAAGGAAGGGATCGACGAATGAACAATAAAAAGCATCGTGCTGCTCCAAAACGAGCTTCGGCCCGTACAGCCAAATCGGCCAAACGAGGCGCCTCCTGCTCGCTGCGTCCTGTACATCCCGCTCCCCATATGAATACCGCACAGGTGCGGGGGCTGTTCAGCCCGTTCGGCATCGGCGGAGGTTTAGGCGGCTTCTCCAGCATTGGACGTACCGTAAGCGGCGTACCCGGCGGAGGCGTAGGCGCTGCGGAGGTAGCCAAAGGCGCCGGTGGCGGCGGGGGCTTCCTCTCGTTCTTCAATTCGATCGGAGGTCTCGACGGCATCATTTCCACGATGGGGAAGGTGCAGAAGGTGTTCACCATCGTAAAGCAGATCGGCCCGATTTTCAAGCTGTTCGGCAGTTTCGGGGGCTTGGGCGGTTTATTGGGCGGCGGAGCGAAGGTCAAGAGCATCAGGCTCCCGGCCAAGACCGTTCGCAAGCCCCGTTCCCGGGCGCTTGCGAAGCCCGCACGGGCCGCGGGATCAAAGCGGACAGCAAGATAAGCGCGGCCGAACGGCCGTCAAAGCACAAATATCCGGCTCAAATTCCTCGGCCCTCGGGGAATTTGCCGGATATTTTTTTGCCCGTGCTCTATAAAGGGACGACCTGTTTTTGTTTTTCCTTGTAGTACACCCATTCGCGGAACCCGATTTCCTTCAGCCTTGCCGCTACTTCATCCCAGTCGTCGCCAACCCGGGAAGGGACGTGCGCGTCCGAGCCGAACGAAACCTGGACGCCGAAATGAAGCGCCCGCTCCAAAATCTCATCGATCGGGTACCAGCCGCCGCAATCCTTCGTTTTGCCGGAGGTGTTGATCTCGATAGCAATGTCATACTTCGCGATGGTCTGCAGCGTGCGGTCTACCGCGTCGGTCTGGATATCGGAGAAGGCCGGGTAGAAGCCGCGCATGGCGTCGATGTGGCCGAGAATCTGGAACATGCCGCTGCGCGCGGACTGCTCGATCAGATCGTAGTACAGCTCCTTTTGCTCCACCTTCTGACGGTCCGTCAGTCCGTTCCACCGCTTCCGGTTGAAGATGCTGACGCCGCCCGACAAATGCACCGACCCGATGATATAGTCGAACGGATACTGCTCGTACACTTTGCGGTACACGTCCGCCACCTCGGGGAAGAAGTCCGATTCGACTCCGAGCAGAACGTCAATACGTCCGCGGTACTCCTCCTTCAGCTTCAGCACTTCCTCCACGTAACGGGCGAACTCGCTCTTCGCCATCGTGATGCCGGGCTGCTCCCGGTCCACGCTGCTTGCAAAGTACGGCGAATGATCGGAAATTCCGATGACTTGCAGGCCGTTTTTGATCCCCGCTTCGATATAGTCGCGGATGGTTCCGGTCGCGTGACCGCACCGTTCGTGATGCGTATGCAAATCGAATTTCATGGCGTTCCCTCACTCCGAACCTATGAATTGAGTTTCCTGCATGCCTTTCAAATCCTCCAGAAACTGATGCAGCGCCGAGCTCAGATAACGTCCGGACTTGTACACCACCCCAACCGGGTGGCTGATCTCGAGCTCGTTCACCTTGATCATCTTGAGCGTCCCAAGGCGCAGCTCGCTTTGGATCGACAGCTTCGAGATGATCGCCGCTCCGAGATTCAGCTCCACCATCCGTTTCACTTCCTCGCTGCTGGACAGCTCCATCACGACCTGTGGGGTGATGTACAGCTGCTTCAGAATTTGATCCACGAACCTCCGTCCGGCCGTTTCCGGAGACAGCATGATCAGCGGCAGCTCGTGAAGCCGCTCGATCGGCACATGCGCGAAACGCGCAAGCGGATGATCGGGGGAGACGACCAGCTCAAACGTATCGTAATAAAGCACGGAGCTTTCGAGCGCGGGATGCTTGTCGAACAGGTAGGTGATGCCGATATCGATTGTTCCGTTCTCGACGCTGTGCATGATTTGCGAGGTGGTCATCGAATGGATGGTTGTTTTGATCAAGGGGAACTGGTTCTGAAAATAAGACAGCACCCTCGGCAAAATTTGGATCGCGATCGAAGTCGTCGTTCCCAGATGAATATGTCCCTGCGGCGTTTGGTTCAAATCCGAAAGCCGCTGCTTCAAATCTTCGACCGTCTGTAAAATGATCTCCGCATGTTCAAGAAAGACTTGGCCGCTGTCGGTCAGCGTAACCGGCTGGTTGCGGTCGATCAGCACTGTTTTGAATTCGTCTTCCAGACTTTTAATTTGCGCCGAGACGGCCGGCTGGGTCAGATTCAGAATTTCGCCCGCTTTGCGAAAGCTCATGGTCTTGGAGATCGTAATGAGCGTTTCCAACTGATTGAGATTCACATCGTTCCTCCTCACCGGGCGCGAACGCTTTCAATAGCATTCTCAGAATAAGCAAATTTTATCATATATCTATTAAGTATAAATACAATTTCTTGACTTACTCCATTATATGATACTTGCAAGATTAGGGCAAACTACGCCCCAGAGAAAAAAATCACACTTGCTCTTGTCACCTACTCAAATTTGAGTATAATTTAGTTTAGAACTAAAAATACACTCAGGTAAAGTAAGGAGCAACTTATGGTTCAGAAGAAAACAAATACGGCATGGACGGTCGGTGCGTTGATGCTCGGGCTGCTGCTGGCTTCGCTCGATCAGACGATCGTTTCGACCGCCATGCCGACGATTATCGGTATACTCGGAGGACTCGACAAGTACGTATGGGTATTTTCCGCGTACTTGATCGCCAACGTCGTATCGATGCCGATCTTCGGCAAGCTCGGCGATATGTACGGCCGGAAGCTGTTTTTCCTGCTCGGTCTTGTCGTGTTCATGGCCGGCTCGGCGCTTTGCGGCACCTCGACGACAATGACGCAGCTGATCGTCTACCGCGCCATCCAAGGGATCGGCGGCGGCGCGCTGATGCCGATTACGTTCGCTATTATCTTTGATATTTTTCCCCCCGAGAAGCGGGGCAAGATGCAAGGTCTGTTCGGCGCCGTCTTTGGCATATCGAGCGTGCTCGGGCCGCTGGCGGGCGCTTATTTCACCGATCACGTGGACTGGACGTGGATTTTCTACATTAATCTGCCGCTGGGTATCGTGTCGCTGATTCTTATTTCGCTGTTTTATCATCCGGTGCTGCCGAACAATCCGAACCAAAGAATCGACTGGCTGGGAACGTTCGTCTTTGCCGTTTCGATCTTGAGCCTGATGTTCGGATTGGAGCTCGGGGGCAAGGAGTATGCATGGGATTCGGTGCAGATCATCGGCTTGTTCGCTATAGCGGTCGTCTTCCTTCTGCTGTTCATCCGGATAGAGATGCGCGCCGCTTCCCCGGTCGTGCCGCTTCCGCTTTTCGGCAACCGGTTGTTTACCGCCAGTATGGGCGTCTGTTTCTTCTACGGGGCGCTGATGATGTCCGCGGCGACATACATACCGCTGTTCATTCAAGGGGTATTTCAAGGGTCGGCGACAAGCGCCGGACTCGTACTGACGCCGATGATGCTCGGCGTGGTTGCCAGCAGCGCGATCGGCGGGCGGTTTATCGGAAAGCTGTCGTACCGGGGCATTATGCTCGGCTCCGTTCTGCTGCTGCTGATCGCAACCGCGCTGCTCAGCCTCGTGTCCATCGACACGCCCCGTTGGCAAATTACGCTTTATATGATTCTCATGGGGCTTGGCATCGGCACGGGCTTCCCGGTGACGTCGATTTCTTCGCTGCATAACGTCGATTTCCGGTTTCGCGGTACCGTCACCTCGCTTGTCGGCTTTTTCCGTTCAATCGGCTCCGCCGTCGGTCTGACGGTGCTTGGCGCGATGCAAGCGTCCGCGCTGAGCCGCCGGCTGGCCGAGCTGCTTCCCGCCGGAGCGGGCGCGGCGACGACGCCGGCCGATCCGAGGGCGCTGCTGTCGCCGGAATTTCAGGCGAACGTTCCGAAGCCGGTGCTGGAGAAAATGATGGTAGGTCTTGCGGATTCCATCGCATATGTATTTCAAGTGACAATCGTTATGGCCGTGCTCGCGCTCATCTTTATTTTGCTGATGGGCAAAGCCAAAATGGAAGTGCCGGCGAAAGGCCCCCGCAAAGAAGGCGGCAGTCCGGATGAGGGCTCCGGCATTCATGCCCCGCAGCATATGTAAGGCAGGTGAATACGCTTGTCCATGAAGCTCGTCATTTTGGGTCTGCTCATGGAAGGAGACAGCCATCCCTACGAATTGCGGCATAAAATGAAGGAGCGGGCCATGCTCCATTACATTAAAATGCAGGAAGGCTCGCTGTACTACGCCATCGATACGTTGAATAAAGAGGGGTATATCGAGGCGCTGGAAATCGTGAAGGAGAGCGGACGTCCCGACCGCACCGTCTACCGGATTACGGAAGAAGGCAGACAGCTGTTTCACCGCCTGCTGCTGGAGCAGTTCGAGAGCCGCACGACCGTCTTTCACCCGATGTATGCGGCTTTGGTGTTTGCGCGCTACGGGGATTCGCAGCGTATTCATGCCATTATTACGCAAAAAATCGAAGAGCAGCGCCGTATCGTAGCCTTGCTGCACGACGTCTATGAGGAGCATATCCCTACCGTGCCCCGCAGTGTGCTGCATTTGATGAAAGGGCGCTGGGAGCACGCCGTCACCGAGTTGCGCTGGCTGGAACGGCTCGCTGCCGATGCGGCGGCAGCGAGGCTCAGCGAATTCGGCACGCCGCTTGAGGAGTAGGCGCCGGATATACGAAGGATTATTGAAAAGAACGACGGGCCCGAATGGGCCTGTTTAGAGTGTTGAGAAAGTGGTTTTCACTAATACAGAGGAACATACGGAGATGGGGTATGCACTGGAGGAGCGATAGCGTTCGCCTTTGTCCGCGGGAAATATCAGCTGCGAAGCGGCTTCAAATCAAAATTTCCTGCGGACAAGAGCGACCGGAAGTGTATACCCCACCCCCTCGTACATCTCTCTATTACCTGCAATTGACCACTTTCTCAACAAACTCGACGGGTCCGAAAAGGGCCCGTTTTTTCGATACAATAATCTTTGTCAATATCCGGCAAAGAAAAGATCAATAAAGGAAATAGAAAAATCCCCATTTTGAAGGTATGATGATGTTAATATATGGCTATTGGTCCAAGAGACGACACCTTTTCGTTCAGTTCAAGTTTCTGAAAACTAAGGTTGCCGTCTCTTTTTTCATTAGTAGGGGAAAACAGGAAGCCGATGGCGCTTATGAAGGGAGGTGGGGGAAACCGGAGGCTGCGGCTTGTACGCCTTATTTTTTCAAAATTCATGGAAGGGAGCATGATTTGAGGATGAAGATCAAAGCGGCAAAAGCATTAGGGTTTTCCGTGCTGCTCGCGCTGCAGCTCCTGGTGCCCGCTCAAGGGTTCGGGCAGGAGGCGCGGCAAGGCAGCCTGGAAACGGGGAACGCGAACGTTCCGGCAACGACCACCTCTGCCGTCTACGGCAGCGGAAGCATCGGAACGCTGGCAGCCGTCCCCAGTCCGTGGTTGAACAAGGATATCGGCTCCCCGGCGCTGGCGGGCAGCGCGGAATTCAATGCCGGCACGGGCGTGTATACGGTTAAGGGAGCGGGCAAGGACATCTGGGGCACCTCCGACCAATTCCACTATGTGTACCGGCCGTTAACCGGCGACGGCGCGATCATCGCGCAAGTGACGGGGCAAGGCAATACCGACGACTTCGCGAAGGCCGGCCTGATGATCCGCGAGACGCTCGATGCGAACGCCAAGCACGTCGATATCGCAGCGGTTCCGTCCGGCATGTATACGTTCCAGTACCGGAACGCCGTGGGCGGGACGACGACCAGCATGAAGACGAATTCCACGAGCCCGTCGTGGCTGAAGCTTGAGCGTGACGGCAATACGTTCAAAGGCTCTTATTCCACGGACGGATCGATCTGGACGGAAGTAAGCCAGACGAGTGTCGCGATGGGAAGCAGCGTTTATGTCGGCTTAGCCGTTTCGAGCCATAACGTTTCGAAGCTGAACACCGCCACCTTTGCCAACGTAAGCCTTGGCGGATCGGATACGACGGCGCCTTCCGTCCCGACGGGCTTGACTTCGCCGGGCCAAACCGAAACGACCGTGGATCTGTCCTGGACCGCTTCGACGGATAATGTCGGGGTTACGGGCTACGACGTGTTCCAGGACGGGACCTTGATCGGAAGCCCGCTCGGCACCTCGTATTCCGTCGTAGGGCTGACGCCAGGCACGGCGTACAGCTTTACGGTGAAGGCGAAGGATGCCGCCGCAAACTCGTCAGCCGCCAGCAGCCCGCTCAGCGTGACGACCAAGGCCGATACGACGGCTCCGACCGAGCCGACGAATGTAGCTGCGGCCGGCAAGACGGACACGACCGTGACGTTGACCTGGACCGCTTCAACAGATAACGTCGGCGTGACTGCTTACGACATCTACCGCGACGGGACGCTCGTTAAGGCGGATGTCATTGATACGTCGTACACGGTAACGGGACTGACCGCAAGCACGACTTATTCGTTTACGGTCAAGGCCAAGGATGCCGCGGGCAACCAATCGGCCGCCAGCTCGCCGCTATCGGTCAAGACGAACGCTCCGGGTCCGGGTGAAGTTCCGGCTCCGTGGCAGTCGAAGGATATCGGTTCCCCGGCCGTAGCCGGCAGCGCTCTGTATGATGCGAATACCGATGTGTTCACGGTATCCGGCGCAGGCAAAGATATTTGGAGCACGTCGGACCAATTCCGCTATGTGTACCGTCCTTGGAGCGGGGACGGGACGATCGTTGCCTTGATCACCTCCCAGACGAATACGGACGGTTGGGCGAAAGCGGGAGTGATGATCCGCGAGAACCTGAATGCCGACGCGAAGCACGCCGACCTGCTCCTGTCTCCGTCCAACGGCTTCACGTTCCAGTACCGGACCGCGGCGGGAGGAACGACGGAATCGGTCAAACAAGCGTCTTCGAGCCCCGCTTGGGTGAAGCTGCAGCGGACCGGCAACGTGATCAAAGGCTTTGTTTCCAATAACGGCATGAACTGGGGCGACATCGGCAGCGTAACGATCGCCATGGGGGCGAATGTATACTTCGGTCTGGCGGTCACCAGCCATGACGTGAACACGGCCAGCACGGCTACGATAAGCAAAGTGACGGTCAACGCGTCGGGAGATGTCTACCCGCCGACGGCTCCGACCAATGTGGCTGTGGACAGCAAAACGGACACCAGCGTAGGCTTGACGTGGCTTGCTTCGGTGGACGACATCGGCGTCACCGGCTATGACGTTTACCGGGACGGCCAGCTTGCCGGCAGCACGACGACGGCGACGTCCTTTGAGGTGACGGGTCTTAAGGCGAGCACGACGTACAGCTTTACCGTGAAAGCGAAAGATGCGGCAGGACGGGTGTCGGAGCCCAGCACACCGCTCAGCGTAACGACGGCGGCACAGCCGGATACGCAAAGCCCGACGGCTCCTTCCAATCTGACCAGTCCGGGCAAAACCTCCTCCTCCGTTTCCTTGGCCTGGACGGCGTCGACGGACAATGTGGGCGTGTTCAAATATGAGGTGTACAAAGACGGGACACCGGTGGACAGCACGACCGGCACGACCTTTACCGTCAGCGGCCTCAAGGCGAACACGACGTACAGCTTTACCGTAAAAGCAAGAGATTTGGCGGGCAACGTATCGGCGGCCAGCAACACGATTTCCGTGAAGACTTCGGCGACTTCTACCGATCCATATACGCTGCAGGTCGTAGCGGACAATCTGGAGGTTCCGTGGGCGTTGGCATTTGCTCCGGACGGCCGGATTTTCTTCACGGAGCGCAACAGCGGCCGCGTCCGCGTAATCGTCAACGGCCAAGTGCGCAGCACGCCCGTCATTACGCTCGGAGCGCCGTTCTACTACCAGCCGAAAAGCGAAGGCGGGCTGCTGGGGATTGCGCTGGACCCGAATTTTGAGACCAACCATTACATGTACTTGTATCATACTTACAAGGATTCCAATAATACCGTGAAAAATCGTCTGGTCCGCCTGATCGAGAACAACAATACGGCGAAGCTCGACAAAGTGCTGCTCGACAAGCTGCCCGGCGCGGTCTATCACAACGGCGGACGGCTCAAGGTCGGCCCGGATAACAAGTTGTATTTCAGCAACGGCAACTACGGCAAAACGGACGATACGCTGACGTACCTCGGAGGAAAAATTTTCCGGTTAAATCTGGACGGCACGATTCCAAGCGACAACCCGTTCGGGGCCAGCTCGCCGGTGTATACGCGAGGCCACCGCAATCCGCAAGGGCTGGCCTGGCAGCCGGGGACAAACCGTCTCTTCTCTTCGGAGCACGGGGAAGCCGCCAAGGACGAAATCAACTATATCGTGCCGGGAGCCAACTATGGATGGCCGGATTACGAAGGCGACAACCAGAACAAGCCGGGCATCACGCCGCCCCTCATTCACAGCGGCAATACAAGATGGGCGCCATCAGGCATCACCTTCGTTACCGACGGACCGTGGAAAGGCGACCTGCTTGTGTCCAACCTTGTCGGCAAGCAGATCATCCGTATGCAGGTGAAAGAGCAGAACGGCAAGCCGGTGATCGGCAACTTGAGCTACCTGTATAAAAACACCTACGGCCGGATCCGTGAGGTCATCGAAGCGCCGGACCGCTCGATCTACATTATTACAAGCAACAACGGCGACAAGAACGGCGACGGCACACCGGATAAATTAATAAGACTCATACCGAATTTTTAAGCGCGAACATCACAAAAAGGACCGCTCCGGCTTGTACACCGGGGCGGTCCTTCTATGTTTACTCGGACATTTTGTGGGCGATTTTCTCAAAGCTTTGCAGGAACGGCTCCAGCTCGTGCGGCTCCAGATAGGACAGGTAAGTATTGATCACTTCCGAGCGAAGGGCCCGGATACGGAGCAGCGCCTCACGCGCCTGCTCGGTCGCTTCCAGAAGCACGACGCGCCTGTCGTTCTCGTCGTGCCTCCGGTGCACGAACCCGTTCTGCACCAGACGGTCGATCATGACGGTAATCGCGCTCGGCGTCACTTCCATCCGTTGAGCCAACCGGCCGACTTGGCACGGCTCGCATTTGACGATCGTATACAGCATCATGATCTGCGGCCCCGTCAAATTCAGATCGGCAGGCAACGCCAATCCCGGTCCGAGTTTTTGGAACATTGTAAAAAACGCTTTTTCAAACCGCTCGATCGCGTGATCCATAGGATCAGCCATGCTTTTCAGCTCCTCGTTCGAATAATCCGATATTTAAAGTGTTAATAGATTAGATTTAATTTATTCGAATGAATCGTAGCACCGAGTTGAACATGTGTCAATGGAAGACAGCGGCCCGGACGGCGGGGAAGACGGAAATTCGCTTGGATGTGCCGGCGCTTGTTTTTTGGTATGATACCGATATCGAACGTACATTTGGGAAGAACTTAGAGGAAGAAGGGGAAACGAACATGGATGCGGAGTCGCCAATCGGGTTTCATCCGCTGCTAGCCGCCTGGTTCGGGCAGACGTTCGGGGAGCCGACGGAGGTGCAGCTGCGGGCGTGGGAGTCGATCGGATCGGGGGCTCATACCTTGATTGCCGCGCCGACGGGATCGGGCAAGACGCTTGCGGCGCTGCTGCCCTGCTTGGACCGGATTGTGACCGGCAAGGCCGCGGACGGACCGGTCCGGGGAGTGAAGCTGCTGTACGTCACGCCGCTCAAGGCGCTGAACAACGATATTCATCATCACGTTGTCGGCTTTATCGATCAATTGGAGCGGACGGCGGCGGAGACGGGCTTGCCGTGGCCGGGGCTGACTGTCGGCGTCCGTACGGGCGATACGACGCAGAGCACCCGGGCGTCGATGCTGCGGCAGCCACCGGACGTGCTCGTGACGACACCCGAGTCGCTGTATATTTTGCTGACGTCTCTGAAAGGCCGAGACATGCTGCGGACCGTTCGCCATGTGATTGTAGACGAGATTCACGACTTGGCCGAGGGACCAAGAGGGCTGCATTTGTCGGTGACGCTGGAACGTCTCGTCGCTTGGTGCGGACGTTCACCGCAGCGTATCGGCGTGTCGGCGACGCAGAAGCCGATCGAGCGGGTCGCCCGTTTTCTCGGAGGCTGGGGGCCTGCGGAAACGGGGAGCGCGAGCGGGGAAGCGGGAGCAGAGGGGAGCGGAGCTGACGCCGCTCAAGCCGGAAGGGCAGCCGGATCGGATGATACCGGGGCGGGTATGACCGCAGAAGCCGGTAATGAAACGATTGCGGACGTTCCCATGCAGCCTCGTCCGGTGAACATTGTGGAGAGCCGGATGGACAAAGCGCTTCAGCTTGTCGTCACGATGCCGGAGCAAACGTTCATTACGCAGGATAAGCAGGAAGCCGTCTGGGGGCCGGTGACCGAACGACTCGCAAAGCTCATGGAGGGGAGCCGGTCCGTGCTGATCTTCGCCAATAACCGGCGGCTGTGCGAGCGGCTGACGCTGCGGCTGAACGACCATGTCGGCTACGAAATGGCCCGCTCGCACCACGGCAGCGTCTCCCGGGAGCAGCGGCTCGAGGTGGAGCGCGCGCTCAAAGCGGGCGAGCTTCGCTGCCTCGTGGCGACGTCCTCGCTGGAGTTGGGTATCGACGTCGGCCATATCGATCTCGTGGTGCAGATCGACTCGCCGAAGAGCGCGGCAGCGGGAATTCAGCGCATCGGCCGGGCCGGACACAGCGTCGGCGGCGTCAGCCGGGGCGTCATTCTGGCGCGCAGCCGCGGCCAACTGCCGGAATGCGCGGTGCTGTCCCGCCGCGTACTGGAGCGCGATATCGAGGAAATCCGCATCCCGGTGCAGTCGCTGGACGTCTTATGCCAACAAATCGCGGCGATGGTGGCGGGGGGCGATTGGACGATCGACGAGCTGGCCCGCGTGCTGGCCGGCAGCTACGGGTACCGGGATTTCCCGCGTCAGCGGTTATTGGACGTGCTGCAGGTGCTGTCCGGGTACTACCCGTTCGTTCGTCCTCTCCTGGACTGGAACCGCGACACAGGCGTAATGTCCCGCCGCGGGGTAACGGCCATGGCCGCCATTATGGGGGCCGGTACGATTCCCCAGAGCAGCGCGTACCCGGTGCATCATGCGGACAGCCGCGTGCACATCGGCGAGCTGGACGAGGAATATATTCACGAAAGCCGGGTCGGCGACGTGTTCCAGCTCGGAACGTCGTCCTGGAAAATTCAATCGATCAAAAACGACCGGGTGTACGTCGTCGAAGCGGGCAACCGGTTCAGCGAGATTCCGTTTTGGCGGGGCGAAGGGCAGGGCCGCACGTATGAGCTGTCGCGGGACATCGGGCGGTTCATGGACGAGCTGGAGCGCCGGCTGGAACGGGAGGAGCCGCACGGCACGCTGGACTGGCTGATCCGGGATTACGGGCTGGACGCCGGAGCCGCGGGCGAGCTGATCGCGCTGGTCCGGTCGCAGAAGGCCGTGTCGGCGGTACCCACGCACCGCCGCATCGTCATCGAGCGGTTCCGGGACGAGCTGAAGCAGTGGCATGTCATCATGCACAGCACGTTCGGCCGGACGTTCAACCGCACGTGGCTGCTGGCGCTTCGGCAGCATGGGGAGGAGCGGTTTCCCGGGCGGCTGTTCGCAAATGCCAAGGACAACGGCATTCATTTCGTGCTATCCGGCGCCGACGAGGGAATGGCCGCAAGCTTCGTGGCGATGCTTCGAGGCGTGACGTCCGTCCGGCTCGAAACGCTGCTGCGCGAGGCGGTTCCGTCTTCGCCGCAGTTCGGGGCGGCGTTCCGCCGTCTGGCCGAGACGTCGCTGCTGCTGTCGCGGAGCTTTACGCGCACCCCGGCGTGGAAGAAGCGGCTGCGCAGCGAGGAACTGCTGCGGGAATCGCTGCCGTATGCCGAGCGGTTTCCTTTTCTCGGTGAGGCGATGCGCATTTGCCTGCAGGAGGAGCTGGACTTGCCGCGGGTGCGGGAGGCGCTCGAGCAGATTGAAGCCGGAGCGCTGGAGGTGAACGTGCGCGAGAGCCTGTTTCCTTCGCCGCTGGCCGCGGCGTTTCTGGCCGAGTTCATGGGCGCACAAATCTACGAGTCCGACGCCGTCGGCAAAGATATTCAACTGCAGCTGCTCGGCTTGGAGCGGGCGCAGGCCGGGCGGCTGTTCGGCGAGAGCCCGGTGCTGGAGGCGGGGCAGCCGGACAGGGGTGAGGAGGAGGAG